>JBBRSH010000001.1:0-139646 GCA_038245555.1 Pyrinomonadales bacterium
GACGATGATCGAAGGGCCCGGCCACGTGCCGATGCACCTGATCAAAGAGAACATGGACAAACAGCTTGCCGTCTGTGGCGAGGCTCCGTTCTACACTCTGGGGCCGCTGACGACTGACATCGCTCCGGGCTATGACCACATCACATCGGGAATCGGCGCCGCGATGATCGGATGGTTTGGCACCGCGATGCTCTGCTACGTCACGCCGAAGGAACATCTTGGATTGCCGAACAAGCAGGACGTGAAAGAGGGTGTCATCACATACAAACTCGCCGCCCACGCCGCCGATCTGGCGAAAGGGCATCCCGGAGCGCAGTATCGCGACAACGCTTTGTCGAAAGCACGTTTTGAATTCCGCTGGGAAGACCAGTTCAACCTCGGCCTCGATCCTGAAAAAGCAAAAGAATTCCACGACGAAACGCTCCCCGCCGAAGGAGCAAAACTCGCCCATTTCTGCTCAATGTGCGGCCCGCATTTTTGCTCGATGAAGATCACGCAGGACGTCCGCGACTACGCGAACGCTCAGAATATCGAAGCGGAAAAAGCTTTGGCCGTCGGTATGAGCGAAAAGGCCAAGGAATTTGTCGCGACCGGTAGCGAGATCTATCATGGCAATAAACCTGAGGGTTCGAGTGACCATCACTGATTTAGGCGATGGGCATGGAACCAGCGAACTTCAAAACTATGTGTGGACACCAACAGATTTACTGTTAAAATAATTGGTTTGGCGGAATTGCATTTCCGGTCGACAAAAAAAAATGAAGATTTTGGTAACAGGTTCGAGTGGTTTGATCGGGTCCGAAGCCGTCACGTTTTTCGCGGCTCAGGGACATGAGATCGTTGGTGCGGATAACAACATGCGGGCCGTTTTTTTTGGGCCGCAGGGTGATACGACGTGGAACCGCGACCGTTTGGTTGCGACGATAAAGAACTTTCGTCACGTCGATCTCGACATCCGCGACCGCGAGAGTGTTTTTGCATTTTTCCGCGAAAATAAGTTTGACGCGATCATTCACTGTGCCGCCCAACCGTCGCACGACAAGGCCGCCGATATTGCTTTGATGGATTTTGACGTAAATGCGGTCGGCACCGTCAACCTGCTCGAGGCAACACGTCAAAATTGTCCGGAATCACCGTTTATCCAGGTCAGCACGAACAAGGTCTACGGCGACAGCCCGAACGAACTGCCGATGAAGGAGCTTGATACGCGCTGGGAATATGCCGATCCGGCTGACTATAACGGTATCACCGAGGAATGCCGCATCGACCGGACGCTGCATTCGCTGTTTGGCGCATCGAAAGTGGCAGGCGACATCATGGCGCAGGAGTATGGGCGGTACTTTAACATGCCGGTCGGCGTCTTTCGCGGCGGCTGTCTGACCGGCCCTTCGCATTCCGGCGTGGAATTGCACGGGTTTCTCTCATACCTCGTAAAACAGATCGTTTCCGGCGGACACTACACCATTTTCGGCTACAAAGGGAAACAGGTCCGTGACCAGATCCATAGCTACGATGTTGTCCGCGCCTTCGAAGAATTTATCAATGCACCGCGTGCCGGCGAGGTCTACAATCTCGGCGGTGGCCGCGAAAATGCTGCTTCGATGATGGAGTGCATCACGATGGTCGAGGAGATGACCGGCAAAAAACTCAACTCGACTTACTCTGAAACGAACCGGATAGGCGATCATATTTGCTACATCAGCGATCTGACCAAGCTCAAGACCCACTATCCGAACTGGGCGATAACCCGCAGCTTGCCCCAGATCTGCAAGGAAATCATCGCCGCACAGGACAAGGCCATCGGTGCATGATTAGTTCCGCGCCCAATTGTCAGCCGTGACCTGCGTCCTCCGCGAACTATCATCTGACACTGCCTGACACTCTAATAACATTTAATAAGCTTTATTAAAATTTAATAGGCCGGGACAGTCGTGGGACATTTACGGGACAGTTGCGTTGTCCCGTAAATGGCTGCAGCCATTGACTTTATCAAATATCAATCCGTTCGTGTCCCACTGTCCCGACGTTTTCCCGCAACTTTGGGCCGGAACGATGGTTCCGGCGAATCCCGTAGGCGAATCGCTCTAGGATAAGGCCCATCCACTGACCCGTTACGCTAACGCGGGGCGACGACCTAGTTTACCACACAATTGCAGTAATGGTGGAACGTTTCATCTCCACAATGCCCATTGCATTCGCCCGGTCGAACTCGTGGACCTTCTCGTGTTTGACTATCCTGCGCCGTAAAAATACACTTGCGTCTGTGACACCCGACCCACTCCCGATCACACAATCAGAAATCCCGCCACAGTCTGCCGCCTCCGAACGTCAGAGCTCGACCTGGGACATTCGCAACGCCCCAAAGAACTACATTTGGCTCGTGATATACCAGATCGGCAGCGCCATCTTTTCATTCGGTGCGGTTTGGCTTATTACACGACGACTTGGCTCCGAGGGCTATGGCGGGATAGTCGCAATTATCGCAGCCTCACAGGTCGCACAGGTGTTTGTGAACTGGAGCAGTCTGGCCGTCGTCCGTTTTGGTGTCGACGAATTTATCGAAACCGAAAAGATAGCTCGTGCGTTTTGGACACGGCTGATCATCGTCGTGATCAATCTTGCTCTCGTACTTGTCGTTGCAAACGTCTGGTTCCCACCCTTAGCTGAGTGGCTCAAGATCTCGCCGGCCGGGTTTTGGCTGGTCATTACCCACTTTGTTGTGACTGTTTTTTGGATCCACATGCAGATGAGCCTGCAAGGAGCAAAAATGCCGCGCGTGCAGGGGTTTTTGCAGATGACTGAGCGATTGTTGATCGTCGTCAGTTTCGCAATTTTGATCGGGCTAGGTCGGTTCGAATTCTTTTGGGTAGTCATTTCCTATATCGCAGTGCCGACTTTGATGATCCTCATCGGCCTCGTTCAAATCAAAGACTATGTTTTATCCAAATTCTCGATAAATCGTCAATTCATCAAACAGATTCTTGTCTACTCGGCACCACTCGCGCCGATGGCTCTTGTTGGGTATTTTTCGGGAAGTTACCTCGACGCGGTCTTCGTTTCAAAATTTCTTTCGACCCGTGATCTGGGTGTCTATTCTGTCGCCACGCAGATGAATGGAATTGTATTGCAATTGCCGACGCTGGCAAACTCTTTGCTAATCACACTCTTTATTACGTTGCAGAAAGAAGAGCAGACCGAAAAAATTCTACATTTTTTTGAAGATTTACTTCCCACGGCGGTGTTGGTCGGGGGAATTGTGTTCACGATCATCGCCTTCTTCGGTTTCTTGCTGTTACCTTTGATTTTCGGTGCTGAGTTCTCTAATTCCATTCCGCCCCTATGGATAATGATCGCTACCTCTACTGCCGCGCTTCCAGTGTTCTTTGGCTATTCCGCGGCGGTTCATGCGAAGTCAGCAACTTTCATTTTAATGGCTGCTTCAATTTCTGCGGCCGCCGCGAACGTGTTATTTAACTTTCTTCTAATTCCAACCTTTGGATTGATGGGGTGCGCTTGGGCAACCGCCGCCGCCTATTTCGTTGGTACGGTCACGTATGGACTTTTGTTAACAACGAAATATGAGATTCCGTCGTCCTGGTTGTTATTGGCGATGGTTCCGGCAATAGGTGGAGCGTTTTGCTTCACTCAAACAAAGAACGCTGGCTTAGCACTTTTAGTTTGCGCGTTATTGACGCTTCTTATAAGTTACTTTCAACGCCGATCAATAGTGGCGGGTTTGGAACTGCTGAGCAATCTTCGAAGCTCCGGAATTTAGACGAAAAGGAACCTATTTGGATGTCCATACTGATTAGATTATTAGCGTTCTATTACAGAACTGGTATTCGGGGAAGCTATCGACTCACCGATTACTTGGCCATGTATTTCAAGTCCTTGCACTGCGTTTCTATAGACACCCAAAGCGGAACTTTGTTTGCTGACCTGCGAATCTCTTCGTCGCGGGGCATTTTGACAAATCCAAATAGTCAAAGCGGTGAACAATTGGTCATGGAGAATTTTGTAAATGTGGGAGATACGGTATTCGATATTGGCGCTCATTTGGGTTTTTATACGCTAATTCTATCCCGACTCGTGGGGGTGTCGGGAAGAGTGTGTGCTTTCGAACCTAACCCCGAATTATTGCCTAGCTTAAGGCGAACCGTGACTCCGCTTACAAATGTAACGTTATTCCCGATCGCTCTATCTGACAAAGCGGGGGAAATCAAACTTTTCGTGCCCGAAGATGCCTCAATGGCGAGTTTGAGGGATTGGACGAACGGGGTCGTTGGCGACGTTCACGAGGTCGTGTGTAAAATGGATGTTTTGGACGAGTTAGTTAGGAAAAAAGAGATTCCAGCGCCAGTTTTTATTAAATGCGATGTCGAAGGTGCCGAGCTTTCCGTTTTTAAGGGCGCAGTTGGTATGCTAAATCGCTCCGATGCACCGGTCCTGTTATTCGAAATGAATACTAAAGCGGCGTCTGCATTTGGCTCGACGACGACCGCTTATTTTGATTTTCTTGAAGCTCTCGATCAACCTAATTACGTTTTTTTTGAAGTCACAAAAGACGGATTGAGGGATTTAAGTTCTAGAGAAATTGAATACACAAATGTCCTTGCAGTTCCAGCAGCAATATATGAATTACACCGAGAAAACCTTCCAATATAATGCGAAATAAAACTTACGATTTAGCCGTCAATAAATATTTCGGTTGCGGTAATTAAACCCAACATAGGGCGGTGATAATAGACGTGTCCGATGTTCTTTTGGCTCAATTTGGGGCGAAACTGTTTGATATTATTTCATTCTTCAGTAATCTCGGTTACGCTAGGTATACGACCGGTCGAGATGGGCGTCTTGAGAAGATCGACAGCGGCGAAATTACTGGATTTAACAATCTCTGGCCTATTCTGCCTGGGCATGTGGAAGAGCTGTCCCTCTTTCGGCAGGTGATTGCCGGACCGACGACTTGAATTTACAAACATTGTTAGCTTTAGATAAATGGCGAAGACAATTTTGATAACCGGCGGAACCGGGTTTCTTGGAAGGCAGCTCGGCCGATTTTTCAAGCAGGATTATCGAGTGATTTTGGCGGCGAGAAATAATGCCCAGAACGCGATTGCGGGCCAGATCACCAGCTGCGAGGTTTTGCCGCTGGACATTACGAATATAGAATCCGTCCGTGACGTGATCGCGGAGACCCGGCCCGACATCGTGATCCACGCCGCGGCAACAAAATTCGTTGATCTTTCGGAAAAGTACCCGATGGAATGCCTCGATGTTAACGTGACCGGCTCACAAAACGTCGTCCGGGTTTCGATCGAAAAAGGCGTTGAAACATTGATCGGCATGTCCACGGACAAGTCCGCTCCTCCCGTTGCCAATACTTATGGACTCACAAAGGCGTTGATGGAGCGCGTTTTCTGCTCGATGAGCTCCAAATCCGACACAAGGGTTGCGTGTGTCAGACACGGAAATATCGCGTGGTCAACGGGATCGGTCTTGCCGATCTGGAAGAAAATGCATGATGAATTGGGGGTTATCGGCAGTACGGGACCCGACATGACGCGTTATTTATCAACCGTTGATGAGGCCGTCGAGCTGGTGGCCACGGCGATCAATAGTATAGACAAGACGGCGGGAGCGGTGCTTTCGCGTGAGATGAAAGCTGTGAAGATCCGGAACATGCTTGAGACATGGATCAAGCATAAAGGGGGGCGGTGGGAGCAGATCGACGGCCGTCCGGGCGAGCGAACGCATGAATATTTAATGGGCGAGCCTGAGCTGGCATATACCACAAGGGTGAATTTTGGTGATGTCACCCATTATTTAACTCGTTTTGATAAACGAGTCGATGAGCCGCTGGCTGACGTCAGGTGCTCGGCCGATGCGGAACATCTGACGGAAATGGAGATGTTGAATATTATCAACGCGCCGCCAGTCGGAGAAATAAGATGATTGGACACGCTTTGATCATGGCCGCTGGTCGGGGGATTAGAATGGCACCGCTGACCGATGAGATCCCAAAGCCGATGGCCCCATTTAACGGTTCGACCCTGATCGCCAATGGCATCGCAACACTCGCTCGCCGCATTGGCAATATACACATCACGGTTGGCTACAAGGGCGCGATGCTCGCCCAACATGTGATAGAACAAGGCGTCAGCTCCATTTTCAATACTGAGGGGAAAGGAAATTCGTGGTGGCTGTACAATACGCCGCTTAAAAATCTTGACGAGCCCGTCTATGTCCTTACTTGCGATAATATTGTCGCACTCGATTTCGAAAGGTTAGAGGCAGATTATCAGGCGCTGAAAAGCCCGGCATGTATGTTGGTTCCGGTCAGGCCGGTCGAAGGGCTAGAGGGCGATTTCATTTTTCATGAGCAGGGCCGTGTGACCAAGTTGACACGCGAGGAATCGACGGATATCTATTGCTCCGGAATTCAGATACTGAATCCAAGACAGATCAATGACCTAACCACTGAGGACGAGAGTTTTTATGAGGTGTGGCGGCAATTGATCGAAAAGGGCGAATTGATGATCTCATCAGTTTACCCCGACAAGTGGTTTGCCGTAGATACAATCGAGCAACTCGCGGCAATAAACCGCACGCCTTTCTGAACTGGCTTCATATGAGCAATCCGCTTTTCTTCACGGTAGTAATTCCAACCTACAATCGCGAAAAATATATCGCTAATACGCTCGAAAGCGTATTAGCCCAGGTGTATCCGCATTTCGAGGTGATAGTTGTCGATAACTGCTCTACGGATAATACGCTCGAAGTCCTGCGGCCGTACGTCGAATCCGAGCGAATAAAGTTTATACGAAACGAGCGGAATGAGGAACGAGCGTTTTCACGTAATGTCGGAATGGAAAACGCGAAAGGCGATTACCTGACGCTACTCGATTCCGACGATTTCATGTATCCAGCAAATCTTGCTGACGCAGCAAAATTTGCCGCTGACAACCCGTCGATCAAATGTTTTCACAATTATTACGAGCTTCTTGATGGTGAAGGTAATGTAATTTACCGTTACAAACTGCCACCCCTCAATGATCGATTAGCGGCGATAAGCGGGGGGAATTTTATGTCGTGTATCGGCAATTTCATGCACCGGGACGTTTATCGCAACTATAGATTTGATATTACAAAAGACCTGACGGGCGGCGAGGATTGGGAGTTTTGGCTGAGGGTTTTGGCGGACCATAAAGTTGCCCGGATCGAGAAGGTCAACAGCGGAATCTTGCAGCACGTGAGCCGAAGTATCAATAATCAGAGCCTCGAATCGATGGAGCGTGGGTTGAAGTATATGATCGAAAAGCTGCGAGGCGACCCGCATCTTTCGACAGTTTACGCAGATCATCTGAACCGGATCGAAGCCAACTGCCTGTTGTACCTTAATCTACTGGCAAACGACGGCCGGATGAAAGAAAAGGCACGCTTTTTCTTGTTAGCCGCCGCCAAAAGGGACATTAACGTTGTATTTACAGTGCGGTTCATTCGTAGTTTACGCCGTACGTTTATCGTATGATTATCAATAAGTCGTTTGCCCTGTTATTTTAGACATCCGTATGAAATTGAACCTTTTGGAAATCCTTGCCTGCCCAAAATGCAAGGGTAACCTCGACCTTGAAACGGAACATAACGGCGATGTAGTCGAAGGGGAGTTGATTTGCAAATCCTGTGCGTCGAGCCATCCCATTACCAACGGCATTCCGCGTTTTGTCGATCCTGACAACTACGCTTCGTCGTTCGGCTATCAATGGAATTTGTTTCGGCAAGAGCAACTTGATGCCTACAACGGTACGACTCTCTCGGCGGATCGATTCTGGTCTGAAACCGGGTGGGATAAACAAGGGCTCGGGCAGAAATGGACCTTGGACGCGGGTTGCGGCGCGGGCCGGTTCCTAGACGCAGCATCACGATCTGACGGAATGATCGTCGGCATTGATATCAGCAGCGCGATCGATGCCGCAAAGACGAATCTTGACGGGCGCCAGAATGTCCATTTTGTGCAGGCAAGCATTTACGATCTCCCATTTCGTGATGGGGCGTTCGACTATGTGTATTGCATTGGCGTGATACAGCACACGCCTGATCCGGTGGCGTCGCTTCGGTCGATCGCGAAAATGGTCAAGCCTGAGGGAAAGGTCGCGGTGACGATCTATGAAAGACGAAAATGGTACACGATGCTGTTTTCAAAATACTGGCTCCGGCCCATCACAAAACGGATGAAAAAGGAAACCTTACTTAGGGCCATTCAGATGGTCATGCCGCTAGCTTTTCCTGTGACGGATTTATTGTTTCGTTTGCCTGTTTTGGGTAGGGCATTCATGTTCGCGATTCCGATCGCTAACTATGTAAATGAGCCCCAGTTGAGTAAGAAACAAAGGTATGACTGGGCAATACTGGACACTTTTGACATGCTTTCGCCGTTTTACGATCAACCAATGACCGAGGCGGAAGCAATGGGTCCACTTCGCGATGCAGGAATGGATGTTTGGAGAACCACGGAAAACGGCCTAAATATTGTCGGACGCCGGTTTGACGCTCTCCCTTAGATGTCTAGGTCACTCTACATTTGCTATTTTGGACTCCGCGAACCGCTTGTGCAGACGCAGGTTATTCCCTATTTGCGTGAGCTTATAAAGGACGGCCATGAGATCTCGCTGCTGACATTTGAACCGGCGGGTGCAGTTACGGATGTACGGTATGATCTGGCGGAGCAAGGGATCGATTGGTACTGGCTGCGTTATCACAAACGGCTTTCGGTTCTGGCGACGGCTTACGATCTGTTTCGCGGGGCACTATTCGTTCGCGGCATGATCGGCCGCAAAAAGCTCGACATCCTTCACGGCCGGGTCCATCTGCCGACCCTGATGGGTGCGGTGGCAAGGAAGTTTTCCAGGCGGAAGCCAAAGCTGCTATTCGATATCAGAGGATTCTTTCCCGAGGAGTATACCGACGCCGGCATTTGGCCGGAGAACGGATGGCTATATCGCGGCGCTAAACGGGTCGAACGGTGGTTGCTTGGCAAAGCGGACGGCTTTGTAGTCTTAACTGAAAAGGCCAGAGATATCTTGTTTCCAGAAAGCCTCCAAACTGGGCGAGACAAAGTTGGACGACCTGTCGAGGTCATCCCGTGCTGCGTAGATTTCGATCGGAGATTTGATATCGACGTATCAATACTCCGCGAAGAATGGCGGGATCGACTGACCCTAAATGGTCGATATGTTTTTACGCACGTTGGGGCACTTGGCGGTCTTTATTTGACCGAGAAAATTGTTGACTTTTTGAAAGCCGCACGCGAACGCGATGAACGGACGTTCGCAATGTTCCTGACCCAATCCGACAAAACGGAGGTTTTGAAATTGCTGCAAGGTGCCGGATTTACGGAATCAGATTATATGGTAGAAAAGGCTATGCCAGTTGATGTGCCGGGATATCTATGTGCTTCTGATGTCGGACTCTCCTTCGTCAAGGCCGCTTATTCAACAATGTCCCGATCACCAACGAAGATACCCGAGTACCTCGCAAGTGGACTTCCGATCATTTCGAATGCGGGCGTTGGCGATGTCGATGAGCTTCTTGCAAAGAACGGAATCGGTGCAGTTGTCGATAGTTTTGACCGCGAGGGCTACCTCAGGGCTTTGGACGGGCTTGGTATGCTTGGTAATATCAGTGGGCATTGTCGTTTGGTTGCTCGCGAATATTTTGATCTCTCAACGGTCGGCGGGCGACGGTACAGAAGGATCTATAAACGGCTTGTGAAATAGTGAGTGTTTGTATTGAAACGACTTATGAATGAAGAATCGTCAAACAAAAGGGAAATACGGAATGGCTATTCCTGGGTTCCGCAGGATTGTCCCATTTGCAGTTTAGCTCCGACGAAATTCATCGGTCTACGCGGAGGGCAAGCTCATCGCGAAAATCTTGGGGTTGAAACCAAGATTTGGCAATGCACCGGCTGCAAACTCATTTTTCCGAATCCGATGCCGGTTCCAGTCGGCGGTCTCGGGCAGCACTACGAGGTAGATGCAGACACGTATTTTGAGGCTCATGACAAGGCGGATAAATTGGAGGGTGCGTTAGGGTTAGTTAAGCAAGCCGAACTGCTCCTGGGGCGAAAAGGAAAATTGCTTGATATTGGAATCGGTCGCGGCGAAATTATTGTTGCAGCATCAGAAATGGGCTGGACGGTGGAAGGGGTAGAGCCTTCCGAAACATTCGCCGACTATGCACAAAAACGAACAGGAGCAAAAATTTGGCGAAAACCGATCGAGGAATGCGACATTCCGGCTTCCGAGTTTGACGTAGTCGTCCTTGGTGCCGTGCTGGAGCACCTATACAATCCGGATCAAGTTATCAAAAAGATATCTATGATTCTGAAGCAGGGTGGGCTGTTGTTTGTTGACGTGCCCAACGAGCAGGGACTTTTTTTTATGATGGGAAATGCATATCAGCGATTGCGCGGCAGACATTGGTGCGTAAATCTGGCTCCGACCTTTTCCCCGTTTCACGTAATGGGTTTTGGTCCGAAATCGCTACGAAAATTATTGGGGAAATATCAGTTACAGCCGAAAGTTTGGAAAGTATACGGTGGAACCAGCCTGGTTTCGTCCAATGGCGGATTTTGGGGGCATGTTGAGAGTATCGCTTCGAAATTGGTGACTACGATAAGCAATCTTGGTGAAATGGGCACGTATATTGAGACCTGGGCAATAAAGAAATAAAGTTAGAAATGCGTATTTTATGCCTTTCGTCATATCCAGTCGAGGCAGCAGCGACCAGGTTTCGGCTGGAACAGTTTGTTGGCCCGTTGCGGAAACGCGGGATCGAGATGGAGGTCCGACCGTTTCTGGACAGTCGCCGATTTGAGAGCCTATACCAAGACACAAGCTTTGTCGCAAAAGCCGGATCGATGGTGTTGCCGTTGTTGAAAAGGTTTCGTGATGTTTTCGCGGCCCGGAAATATGACGCCGTATTTGTGCAGCGAGAGGCGATGATATTTGGCCCGAGCCTGATCGAGTGGCTGATCGCTAATGTCATTCGGCGGCCCATCGTGCTAGATCTTGATGATGCGACATATGTCCGTTACGTCAGCCCGACCTATGGGCGTTTGGGAAGCGCTTTCAAATTCTTTGGCAAAACTGACAATTTGATTCGACGCTCCAAATTGGTGATCTGCGGAAACCGATCTATTGCGGAATACGTTGACGCAAAGGGCACAAAATCGGTCGTTATTCCAACAGTTGTGGACCTGGAAAAATTTGTTCCGAGGGAAACGAGATCGGAGACCGGGTGTCTGATGATCGGCTGGATAGGGACGCATTCGACCTTCCCGTTTTTGGAGTCATTATTCCCGGTAATGGAACGTCTCGCAAAAAAACATAGATTTGTATTTAAGATCGTTGGATCGGGACAGCCGAACGTGTCAATACGCGGCGTAGACTGTGAAGTTCCCGCATGGGACCTGGATCGCGAGATCGATGATTTCAGATCGCTCGATATCGGTTTGTATCCGATCACCGTCAGCCCGTCGGCAGATCCGCAATGGATAAACGGCAAATCCGGATTCAAGGCGATCCAGTACATGGCTGTCGGCGTTCCTTTTGTCATGTCACCCGTCGGCGTTTGCTCGGAGCTTGGCGATCGGGGCCGGACCCACTTCAATGCGGCAACCGAGGAAGATTGGTATAATTTCCTGGACGAGCTGTTAACCAAGGATGATCTTAGAGCGGAGATGGGGGTGGCCGGGCGGAAATTCGCATTGGCCAACTACGGCCTTGAGCAGTGGGCGGACCAGCTTGGAACTGCAATTCGCGGTGTCATCGTAAATGAAGATACGTTTGATCATTAAGGCATTGATCGCGATACTTCCCTCGGGGATCAAGCGAACGTGTTACCGGCGTCTTTTTGGATACAAGATCGGCAAACGTGTGCGAATAGGAATTTCCATCATCGACGCCGCGACGTGTGAGATCGGGGATGACGTATCGATCGGACATCTGAATATTTTCGCCGGGACGGACAAGCTCTCGATCGGCGAACATACGCGAATCGGGGTATTGAATATTTTTCGGGGTGGTAACGAGATCCGAATCGGACGTTACTGCGAGATATTGCGGCTCAACGAGATCAACTCGATACCGGACCCGGACGTTGTAAACGAGATCGACCCGCGGTTTATTATGGGCGACGGCAGCATGATCGGTGCATCGCACAAGATCGACTTTACCGACAAGGTCGAATTTGGCAAGCGCGTGATCCTTGGCGGCCGGAATTCGTCCGTTTGGACACACAATCGCCAGAGTACGCTGCCGGTTTCGATCGGTGACTACAGCTATGTCGGATCGGAGATACGAATTGCCCCGGGTGGAAAAATTCCGGCCCGCTGTATCGTCGGGATCGGCTCGGTGATAACGAAGAAATTCACGGCCGAAAACAAGCTGATCGCCGGGGTTCCTGCGACCGAAGTAAAAGAACTCGGCGAGGAAGGGGCAATGCTGATAGAGCGGAAAACCCGCCGTGACCTCCCGGACGATATTTAGCCGCAGTCGAACTATCTGCCGGGTTTCGGACAGACCAGGTCTGATTCAAAGGGATAAAACCGAATTGACATCCACATCAGCCGACAAGTTCATATTTATCGCGATCCCGCTCGCGGTCCTGCTCGTAATCACGGCGGTCTTCTCACCGGATGGAGCTGCCGCGTTGCTGATCGTCTTTTTCCTTTCCGGCATTTTGCTCTATGCATTCCGGGCATATACCCATGAAAAGGGCTTTATTACAAAATTGTTCCTGTCGGCCCTCGCGGTGCGTCTACTCGTGGGCGCCGCGATCGAAATATTTGATCTTCGTGGCTTTTTCGGTGGAGATGCCATCACGTACGATCATGTCGGGACGGTTCTGGTAAATCTGTGGTATGGGATCCCAAACGCGAATAGCTGGGAGGTTCTTAAGGCTTCGTCAACATCAGGCTCCGGTTGGGGCATGAATTACCTTGTGGCGGGGATCTATCTGTTGGTCGGACGGAATATCTTTGCCGCACAGTGTTTCTGTGCCGTAATTGGGGCCGCGATCGCCCCGATGGTTTATTTTTGTGCCGATGCCATATTTGACAACCGACGGGTCGGGCGATATGCCGCCATCGTTGCAGGCTTTTTCCCGGCGATGATCATTTGGTCATCCCAATTGCTCAAGGACGGTTTGATCATTTTTATGCTGGTCCTCGCGATGACGATGGTGATCCATCTCCAGAAGAAGATCAATATTTTTGCCATTTTGCTGTTGGGATTCTCGCTGTTCGGCATACTATCGCTGCGCTTCTATATCTTTTATATGGTGGCACTTGCCGTTGCCGGAAGCTTCTTGGTCGGTGCATCAAAATCAAATCGCGCCATCGTCGGCCGTATGTTAATGCTCGCCATATTGGGTCTGGGGCTGACCTATTTTGGAGTAATTAGGAATGCTTCTTCTGACCTGGAAAAATTTGGAAACTTGGAGCGTATTCAAAGTAGCCGTCTCGATCAGGCTCGCGGGTCCAAAAGCGGCTTCGCATCAGACGCTGACGTTTCGACGCCTGAGGGAGCGATCGCGACGCTTCCGGTGGGATTGACGTATTTGATGCTGGCACCGTTTCCCTGGCAGGCGACGAACTTGAGGCAGGGGATCACGATACCGGAAACGTTCATCTGGTGGGCGATGCTCCCGTTGATCTTGTCCGGCTTGATCTACAGTATTCGAAATCGTTTGAGAAACGCTATGCCCGTGTTGATCTTTGCACTGATGCTGACGCTCTCATACTCGATCTTTCAGGGTAATGTCGGGACGGCGTATAGGCAACGGACGCAGATACAGGTTTTCCTGTTTATTTTTGGGGCGGTGGGGCTTGTGATCAGGCTTGAGCGAAAAGATGACGCAACCGCCCGCGTCCGAGCCCATCGAACTAAGGTAGCAAGGCACCGCAGGGAGTTGGCCGGACGGCAAGTTTGACGATTAGAAATGTGCGGAATTGTTGGTTTTGTAAATAAGGATGGCCGGCCAGCCGAGCGAGACGTGCTTGAGGCGATGAACCGCGCCATTGTTCACCGCGGGCCGGATGACGACGGATTTTATTTGTCGGGCAGTGTCGGGCTCGCTATGCGGCGGCTCTCGATCATTGATCTCGCGAGCGGCAAACAACCAATTCACAATGCCGATAGCACGAAGTGGATCGTTTTTAACGGCGAGATCTACAACTATCAGGAACTTCGAAAAGGGCTCGAGGAGCGCGGCCACAAGCTTTACACCCATTCGGACACCGAAGCAATCGTTCATCTCTACGATGAATACGGTGCCGGGTGCCTCGAACATCTTCGAGGCATGTTCGCGTTCGCTATCTGGGACGAGAACGACAGGTCGCTCTTTATCGCTCGTGACCGTGTCGGCAAAAAGCCCCTGCTGTATTCGCACCAAGCAAATGGAGATCTGATCTTCGGGTCGGAATTTGCCGCGCTGCTCAAACACCCGGCGATCTCGCGTGAGGTCGACTACGAGGCGATCGACAGTTATATGTCGTTCCTTTGTGTGCCGGCTCCGCAGACCGCATTTAAGCAGATCCGCAAGCTCGAGCCTGGTCATTGGCTTCGGTGGCAGGACGGCTGTGTAGAGACAACGCGCTACTGGCTGCCCGATTTTTCGAAGAAGATCAAGATCTCTGAGGCGGACGCGATCGAGGAAACGACGCGTATTCTTAGAGAATCAACGCGTCTGCGTATGATCTCCGAGGTCCCGTTGGGAGCCTTTCTTTCCGGCGGTGTTGATTCGTCAATAGTTGTTGCCCTGATGGCCCAGGAAAGTGCGACGCCGGTCAAGACTTTCTCGATCGGATTTGAAGAACAGGATTTCAGCGAACTCAAGTATGCGAAACGCGTCGCCGATCACGTCGGTGCCGAATATCACGAGTTCATTGTCCGCCCGAACGCTCTTGAGGTGCTGCCGACGCTGGTGGAACATTACGGCGAACCGTACGCCGATTCGAGTGCGATACCGACCTATTACGTTGCGAAAGAAACTCGCCAACACGTTACTGTCGCTCTCAATGGGGACGGCGGCGACGAGAGCTTTGCCGGGTACGAGCGGTATATGGCGATGGAGGTCGCCGAGGTCTACGCCCGGATACCGCGAGTGCTGCGGCGAACCCTTATCGAAGGGCCGGTCAATGCGTTCCCGACTTCGGAGTTAAAGAAGTCAAGGGTCCGCGACGTCCAACGGTTTTTTATGGCGGCGAACGAGGGCCGAAATGACCGGTATTTTCGATGGATGTCGACTTTCAAGCCGGCGGTCAAGTCCGAGATGTATACGGCGGCATTCGCTTCGGCGGTTGCGGGGCAAAACGCCTCGGAGGTTCTCGACAGATGGTTTGACAGCGCGAACGGTTTGGGGTTGCTTGACGCGACCTTACTGACAGATCAAATGACATATCTGCCAAACGATCTGTTGGTGAAGGTCGACATCGCTTCGATGGCGAATTCGCTTGAGGCCCGCTCTCCGTTTCTTGACCATAAGGTGATCGAGTTTGCCGCAAGCTTGCCCGAGAGTTTGAAGATGAATCGGTTCCGGCCTAAGCACCTGTTAAAAAAGGTCGCCGCCCGTCTGGTGCCTCCCGAGGTTGTCTACCGGCGCAAGATGGGCTTTGGTGTTCCGGTCGGGAAATGGTTTCGCGGCGAAATGAAAGATTTTATCCGTGACGTGCTGCTCGCTCCATCGTCGTTGCGGCGTGGGATCGTTCGGCCGGAAATGATAGAACGGTATGTTGGTGAACACACTCGCGGCGAACGCGACCATTCGTTCCAGATATGGTCGCTGCTAATGTTGGAACTCTGGTTTCTGCACTTTATCGATTAGAACCTTGGTTCCATTCGGCCCCGAAATGCTTCAGTTGATCCGGAGCCTCTAATAAATGTTGGTCAGCTCCCTCAGCACGCGTTCCCCGTTGCTCCACCAGGGTAGTCCGAGTAACTTTTTTTGTCACATCCACGCGATCGCGATCTCTTATCAGAGAAAGTTTCCCCAATTAACCACGCGATAGATCGCGACTAACCACCATATTATGCCTCAGTCAAGGTGGCATAGCGCTTGCGCTGTGGTGCATTGTGCGCCCGTTACTGGAGCGGGCTTCCTGGCGGTTCTCCCATTTTTGTCAGCATTTGAAAAGACGATCCAGCCGTCAATCCGACTCTTTT
The DNA here is from genome assembly GCA_038245555.1 of Pyrinomonadales bacterium. GTDB lineage: Bacteria > Acidobacteriota > Blastocatellia > Pyrinomonadales > Pyrinomonadaceae > OLB17. Next base: position 16,227 of record JBBRSH010000001.1, read on the forward strand.
TCGTCCAAGTGACACAATTTGGCAGAAATTGTGACATTAATTCGTTCAAATCAGGAAAAACATGAAAATACCTCCCAAATTTCTTCTGACAACCTCACTTCTGATTCTCACTACCACCTTATTTGTGAACGGTGCAACGCTAAAGCTGTCCGATTTCACAACTCCCGACGACGGCCTGGATGACTCTCCCGGGTTCCAAACCGCGATCGACCAATTGAAATTGGCAGGCGGCGGCACGATCCTCGTCGATACCGGGACCTGGGACTTTTCGTCACCGTTAAATTTCACGACCTACGGAAATTACGTGTCATTTCGAGTACAAGGTGACAAAGGAGCGATCATACGCCCCCACCTCGGAGCTTGGAACGTTTTGTTTTATCCCGGAAATACCAATCAGTTCGAATTGGATGATCTGATAGTTATTGGGGATCCCGCTGCCGAATATGACGCACTTTTTATTGCGGGCGGTGGATACACGAGCCAATTCACGGTTCGCGGGTGCCAGTTTTACGGGCTGAGTGCAAAGGATTCACTTATCTACATTGGAGCGGCGATGGATGCAGTCCTGGACGGAAATATGTTTGGTGGAAACGCGGCCGGGGTCGCTGCGATCCATGCCATTGACTATCGTGGTTTGACGGTAAGGAACACCGAGTTTGTTGACTACGCGAATTTCAAGGACATGTACCTTTCCAAAACTCCAAATAATAGCGGGAACTGGATAAAAGCCGAATCAACTGGCCCGACCGTGAGTCCCAATGCCAGCGGTCAACGGATCGTCCGGTTGGAGGACATCAGATTTGATGAGGGAGCCCCACAAGCAGTGGTGATTGTAAACGCCTCAAATGTTATGGCTTCGGGCCTGCTCATAAACGTCTCCGGAACCGATGCCGGGGCGGGCGTTGTTCTCGACAACGTCGAGTATGGCGAGGTCAAAATGAGCCGCTTCGGGTATGCGAGGTTTGCGCGGCCCGCGGTGGTGGTCAAAAACGGTTCCGATGTCTTTTTGAATGGCGTTACCGTTGGCGGCGCGGTCTATTACGGCGACATGGATGCTTCGAGCAAAGTCGTGTTCGAAAAGCGGCTTTGCACTTCCTGCTCGATGAAGCCGATCGCTTCTCGAACCCTCAAACGCTGATCCGCCGTTTCAAACACCCATTGGGGACCGTTTTCTAAACTAACCGTCGAGCAATAGAAGCTGCCGAAAAAGGCGGCTTCTATTTGTTTTGGCATAGACCCTTTTCCTCGCATATCTGATGTCTATACCGAGTTGATGGTGATGCCGTGGGGCGTTCCGGTCTTGTAGAAAGTGGCTGGGTAAGGCAATATTGTAGGACGAACCCAGGCAGCGACCCTGATCTCTTGCCGACTTATTTGGTCCTCTCTGAATCTTCACGGCATATGACGTTCCAGGCTTGCGAGGCCTCTTGGGCGTAGCAGGGGTCGACCTAAAATTCTATGAAAGGTGTCGTTCTAGCAGGCGGGCTCGGCTCGCGTCTTAGTCCGCTGACGAGGATCACAAACAAGCATCTTTTGCCGGTCTACGATCAGCCGATGATCTATTATCCGATCCAAGCACTGATCAACGCCGGCATAGACGACATAATGGTCGTCACCGGCGGTAATTCGGCGGGAGATTTTCTCAAATTGCTGCGGAACGGGAAAGACTTCGGGCTCAAACATCTGAATTACACGTACCAGGAAGGCGAAGGAGGAATCGCTGACGCACTTGCTCTGGTCGAGCACTTCGCTGACGATGGACCTATGTGTGTGATCCTCGGTGACAACATTATCGAGGGTAATATTCGGGCGGCTGCGGACCAATATAGACGGCAAGGTTCGGGGGCAAAGATACTGTTAAAAAAGGTGCCCGATCCTCAGAGATTCGGAGTTCCCGAGTTAGATGGGGGTAAGGTTGTTCACATAGACGAAAAACCGACCGAACCCAAGTCGGATTTCGCCGTGATAGGCATCTATTTTTACGACTCAACGGTTTTCGATGTCATCAAGACACTGGTTCCGTCCGGCCGCGGTGAACTTGAGATCACGGATGTTAACAATCACTACATCGGGCGCGGCGAGATGACCTGGAATGAACTCGACGGCTGGTGGACTGACGCGGGTACGTTTGAAAGCTTGCTGCTCGCCTCAAATCTGGTTGCAAAGAACGGAGCCAACAATTTATGAGTTTTGTCGAAGCCGCGATCGCCGACGTCGTGGTCTATGAGCTAAAAAAATACTACGACGACCGCGGTTGGTTGGCGGAATTGTTTCGGCATGATGAGCTAGGCGAGGAGTTTTATCCGGTCATGTCATACATTTCGTTTACGACGCCGGGCGTTCAACGCGGACCGCACGAACACGTCGATCAGGCCGATCTATTTTGTTTTATCGGCCCGTCGACCTTCAAAATGAGGATGTGGGACAATCGTCCGAGTTCGCCGACGTTTCGAAACATGATGACGCTATTCGTTGGTGTCGACGACCCGAAAGCAGTGATCGTTCCCAAGGGGGTCGTCCACGGATACAAAAACGTTGGCGGGATCGACGGCATGGTTATTAATTGTCCAAACAGGCTGTATATGGGTGAGAGAAAGAGCGAACCGATCGACGAGATCCGCCACGAAGATGAGCAGGATACAATCTTTCGAATGGAAGGTTAGTCGGCAAAGGTATCTTGTTTATGCTCGATCCTGAGTCAATTCGAACGATCTGGCGCGACGACCGTCGCTAACGCTATCTTGTACGACCGTCTGGCAACGGGCCTGCAAAGCTGAGTTCCCGACCCGACGTGGTACCCTTCTCTATACCATTTTCTCCTTACAATGAAGATCCTTCGCATTATAGCCCGTCTAAACGTCGGTGGACCTGCAAGGCATGTGATCTGGCTGACAAGCAGGTTGCAAGATGCCGAATTCCACAGCGAACTGGTCGCCGGTACCGTCCCTCCCGGCGAGCAAGATATGAGCTATTTTGCCGACGAAAATGGAGTAGAGCCGGTTTATGTGCCGCAGCTAAGCCGCGAACTGTCGCTTAATGATGTTGTGTCGTTTTGGAAGATATACAGGCATATCTCGCGCTTCAAACCGGATATCATCCACACGCACACCGCTAAGGCGGGAACCGTCGGGCGTGCTGCGGCATTTACCTATCGTTGGTGTACCTGGCGGGCCCTGATCGGGCGGCCGCGGCGGATAAGTGTCGTTCATACCTTTCACGGCCACGTATTTCACAGTTATTATGGGCACTTAAAAACACGTGTCTTCGTCGCTATCGAAAAAGTATTGGCGCGAATCGCGACTGACCGGATCATTACGATATCGGAACAGCAGTTTCGAGAGATCCATGAAGAATTTGGTGTCGGTTCGACCCATCAGTTCCGGATTGTTCCATTGGGTATCGACATTGCAACCTTCAACAACAGTAAAATAAAACTCCGCTTGCTGCGCAATGAGATCGCATGTGTCGACGGCGAAATTTTGATCGGTTTTGTTGGACGCTTGACCAAGATCAAGAACGTTCAATTGTTATTGCAGTCCGCCGCGCTGGTAAGGGAATATGAACCAGATCTCGCGATTCGATTTATCATTATTGGTGACGGCGAACTTAGAGCGACGCTCGAACGGGAGGCGGCGGAGCTTGTCCTGACCGACAACGTGCACTTTTTGGGCAACAGGGATAACATTAGCGAACTCCTTCCGGAACTGGATATCGCGATGCTCACCTCGCGGAACGAGGGAACACCGCTTTCACTTATCGAGGCAATGGCGAGTGGTGTGCCATTTGTTTCAACGTCAGTTGGCGGCGTGGTGGACCTTGCGGGCGGTGTATGCGAGGAAGGGGAGGGATTTAGAGTCTGCGAACGAGGCATTTTGGCAGACCCCAACTCCGCCGATTCGGTCGCACGCGGCTTGATTTATCTCGCGAAAAATGAAAAATTACGGACATGCCTTTCTGAGGAAGGCCGTGCATTTATCATCGAGAATTACTCTGTTGAGCGGTTAGAGGCAGACGTGAAAGTGCTTTATCGCGATTTGATCGGCGGCTAAAGTCGGTCATATTTCTTCTATAGGCCGCCCGGCAATTCGTAAACCAATTGACCTCTTCGTTCATGCAAGCGGTATCCATAAATTCCCTTATCGTATTCGGCGTGAGCTTTGTTTTTGGGCTCGCGATGACGCTGCTTGTCCGCAGTGTAGCTTGGCGTCTAAACTTTGTTGCGAAACCAAAATCCGACCGTTGGCATAAGCGTCCAACCGCCATGCTCGGGGGCGTGGCGATCTTTGTGACTTCGATTGCCGTTTACCTGGTATTTGTACCTCATACCCGCGACTCGATGATCCTTATCGCGGGCAGTTCGTTTCTGTTTTTGGTCGGATTTGTTGATGACGTACTGAGTATTCGTCCGTATCAGAAGTTGATTGGCCAGTTGATCGGCGCCGTCGCGCTTGTCGAGTTTGGCTTGACGCTGCCGATCACCGGTTATCCGGTCGTTGATATATGGATCACCGTTTTTTGGATCGTCGGGATCACGAACGCTATTAATTTGCTCGACAATATGGATGGACTTGCGGCGGGGATATCGGCAATCGCCGCAGTCTCGCTGGGTCTAAGTTTTACCGTAAATGACCAGACGAGCGAGGTGCTGCTGATTGTCGCATTTGTCGGTTCATTGCTCGGGTTTCTCGTTTTTAATTTCAACCCTGCATCGATCTTTATGGGCGACTGCGGGTCGATGTTCGTCGGATTTTTTCTCGCGGGCTCGGTGCTGCTCAATCAAACCGGCGGACGGTCGCGCGGTATCGTCCCGATCCTCGCCGTTCCGGTTCTGATCTTATTTGTTCCGATATTTGATACGACGTTTGTGACGGTCCTGCGTAAACTATGGGGACGCAAAGCGTCTCAGGGCGGGCGCGACCATACCTCTCATCGGCTCGTTGCTCTCGGGCTTTCGGAGCGCTCAGCCGTTCTGATGTTATTTGCGTTCGCGACCGCGGCGGGCTCGATCTCGCTTCTTATCGGAAGACTCGAGTTTACCCAGAGTCTGGCACTGATTTCCATATTTTCTATAGTTTTGGTCATCATTGGAGTTTATCTTTCGAACGTTCGTGTCTATGACGTTGAGCAGGAGGACCTTGCCGCTAAAGATAATGCGGTTTTCGCATTCTTGGTCAACGTCTCACACAAACGGCGTATCTTTGAGGTATTTCTCGATGCTTTTCTGATCACACTATCGTATTACGCGGCGTTTCAATTGGTTCTGGGCAGTTTTGACGGCAGCCCTAATTGGGAGCTTTTTCTCAAGAGTCTTCCGATCCTTATCCTGCTGAAATTGATCGCGTTTCTCGCTGTCGGGGTTTATCGCGGCGTTTGGCGATATACAAGCATTGGCGATTTTGTCACTTTCGCGAAGGGTGTCTCGTTGGGTTCCGCTCTGAGCATACTAGCGTTGCTCTTGCTGTATAGGTTTGATTTTTTTTCGCGGAAGGTTTTTGTTGTCGACGGCCTGATCCTGTTGACGGCATTGATAATGAGCCGCATGGCGTTTCGCCTGATCAGGCTTGCGATCCCGATGCCGGCGTCCGCGGATGGCCGCAATGTGCTGATCTACGGAGCGGGAGACGGTGGTGAAATGGTTCTCCGCGAGCTGAAAAATAACCCCTCGTGGAACTATATTCCGGCCGGTTTCGTCGATGACGATCCTATGAAAAAGGACAGGATCATTCACGGCCTGACCGTTTTTGACGGAGACAGCTCGCTTGCCGAGATATGCGAGCAAAAGGAAATATCCGATATACTTCTCTCGATCCGGGTAATGGACCCTCAACGATTCAGTAACTTGAGAAAGATGTGCCGTGAGGCAAATATTTCCCTGAAACGCGCCCAAATGAAGATCGAACCGGTCGACTTTGAATAATTGAACGATGGCACTGGGACTGATAAGAATCGAAAGCGGACTTGCTCGTGGATGTTTGATAGCGGGAATTGTCCTGTCGGCAATATTCTCTGCATTCTTCGTAAAATGGTGTTTTGCTAACGCTGTTTCTCCGCGTGCGGCCACCAAGGAGGTCGCTGAGTTGGCGGAACTGTTTGGGCCGAACGACCCTCAGACGCACTACGCCTCGGCGGTACTGTACGAGAAGACTTTTGGGGCCGAAGACCTCGACCACTCGCTTAGAGAATTCGAACTAGCGACGGCTCTTTCGCCAAACAATTACCTCCTATGGCTTGAACTGGGCAAGGCACGCGGCCGGAGCGGCGACCTGCGGGGAGCAGAGCGAGCTTTTCTCAGAACGCTCGAACTCGCTCCAAATTATGCTGACGTCCAGTGGGCGTACGGCAACTTTTTGCTGCGTGATGGCAGGCCGGACGACGGATTTTCTCAAATTAAGACCGCTGTCGCCGGAAAGCCGGATTACATGGCTTCCGCGGTGGTCACCGCTATGGCCTTTCTCGAGAACAACCCGGATTCCGTTAGGGCTTTTATCGGCAATACAAATTTAGTCAATTCAGCTCTGGTTAAATTCGCGGTCAGCCGGAAACAGTTCGCCGAGGCGGCAGCTGCCTGGGACCAGATCCCGCCGGGCGAAAAACTCGCGGGTTTCAGCGACGTCGGTAAGACCCTTTCAAATCAATTGGCCGAGGCAAAGCAGTTTCGACTGGCAGTAAGCGTGGCGGCCAGTGTGTGGACAAATGGCGGTGATGGCCCATCATCAGCGGGAAGGTTATTTAATGGAGGATTTGAAACGGCCGTGAAGCTGAAGGATTCCGCGATGTTCGACTGGCAGATCGGATCCGGTGGCGATCCGCAGATCGGAGTCAGCGACGAGCAAAAACATAGCGGTTCCTACAGCCTCTATATGATCTTTAATTCAATGCAGTCCTCCGACCTTCGCTCAGTATCGCAGACAATTGCCGTGGAACCAGGCCGATCTTATAACTTTACGGCCTATTGTCGGGCTGACCTAAAGGGCTCCCTTGCATGGGAGATCGTCGATGCAGCCGACGGCAAGGTTCTCGGGCGGACGCCGTCGATTCAAACCTTTGCCGACTGGACAGGCGTCGCCGCCGGATTCACCGTTCCCCCGGGGAGCGATGGAGTTACGGTCCGGCTGGTCCGCGATGGCTGTTCATCGCCGGTTTGCCCGATCTCCGGAAAGGTCTGGTTCGATGATATTGCCCTATCTACACCCCGTACCGTGGGAGATCTCATTTCTTAAACTAATGCCAGCGTCTGAGCTTAAACCCAGCCAACACTTATTCAAAGCGATCGAGATCAGCGATCCACCATCGCGAGCGAGCAGCATTGTCTTCTTTTTGCTCTGCCTGATGCCTGTTTTTTCGACTATTGTTTTTGGCGGTGTAGACCAGGGCAGCTGGGTCGTTCTTATTCTGATCACGTTCGCGGTCACCGTCACGTGGTTTATGGATGCGTGGTATGGACGCGGGCTTCTGATCAATCGCGACATACTTCTGATCCCTCTTCTCGGCCTGATATTGATAGGCGTTTTGCAGATCTTGCCGATATTTTCATCGTCGGTACCGCCGGATCTGATCGAAAATTCGTTTCGCGGCACAATCTCCCTTGACCCATATTCCACACGGTTGTTCACCATACGACTTGCTGTTTACGCTGTGTTTTTGGCGGGAGCTCTGACGTTCATCAATCACGAGCGGCGGTTTCGAAAAGTGGTCATTCTCATCATCGTGAGCGGTTCCCTATTCGCTTTTTTCGGGATCCTGCAGCGACTGGCGAACCCGGAGGCAATTTACGGCCTTCGCGGAACACCGCAGTCAATACCGTTCGGCCCATTTGTAAACCAGCATCATTTTGCCGCGTTCATGGTAATGACGACGGGTGTAACGTTTGGCTTCCTGTTTGGGAACGGAGTGCCGCGTGACAAGCGTCTGCTGCTTGTCATTGGGGCTATTGTTATGGGAATTGCAACTGTGATGACGAGTTCACGCGGCGGAATTCTGAGTTTTGCCGGGACGATGGTGTTTGCGATCGCCGCCAACGCTCTTGTTCGGCCAACCGAAAGACAAGCATCGACAGGAAACAGGCAAAAGCTGGTGGCCGTTGCCGGGGCCATCGGATTGGTCTTCGTGATCTTTGGGATAGTTGTGTTCCTCGGTGGCGACTCTTCGCTGATGCGCGGTATAGGCCTCTCGGCAAGCGACGATATTAGCAGCGGCCGATCCCACTTTTGGCCGATAGCTTTTCGGATCTTTCTCGATCATCCGCTATTTGGTGCGGGACTAGATGCCTTTGGAATGGGATATACGAAATATGACACCTGGTCGGGAGTTTTCCGTGTCGAGCAGGCACACAACGAATACTTGCAGACCCTCGCAGACGCAGGTCTTGCGGGCTTTGCCTGTATTGCCGCTTATATCTATTTTTTATTCAAGAAAGGGTTTGCCGCGATCACTTTCTCATCGGATGGAATTCGTCGCCCGGCGGCTATCGGAGCTTTGGCAGGATGCTTCGGGATCTTGATCCACAGTTTCTTTGATTTCCCACTGCGGACCCCTTCAAATGCTTTCTTTTTTCTGATGCTTTCAGCGATCGCAATTGTTCACATTAAGCAGCAGAAACATCATCAGTGAACCTTGACGACCAGATCTTTCTTGCCGCAGGGCAAGGCAAACGTGACCGTGTAGACGCCGGGTCGGCGGTTGATAGAGCGGACAACAAATAATTCCCGGCCGCTGATCCCCGCGATCGGTTCGAGCCGGACATAAACATCTTTAGGGCTATGCGATGTCGCGACAAGAGCGGAAATATCGCGGTCATCTTCGGTCCTGACAATTACGGCAAGTTCACCGCTGCTATTCTTCAGCGAAAGGCTCTCTTCGCTGAGTATCAAAGAGCACTGAGCCGCCGGTATCGTTGAGGGAACTATGCGCGGGCGGGCGGGCGCTGACTGCGACGAAGATGTCGCTGGTGTCTCGCCTATCTTAGTCTCCTCCGGAACATCGGGCTTCGTTTTTGTATTTTCAATTGTGTTCGCGGTGATGGCACCACTCGAATCGCCGTTCTTCTGCGGCTTGATGGTAACGTCCTTGGCCGGAATAGTTATGATGACCGGCGGAAAGAGCTCCTTGGTTGTCGGCAACGGGTTCGCTGTTTTAGCCGTTTTCTTTTCCTCAGGTTTATTGTTGGACGCTTCCGTGGTGGGATCAAAGACCTTAGCTACCGTGTCCGAAAATGGTAACACTGTCGGATCCAGGATTTTGCCAGGCGTTGTTGTCTCGGTCGATCGCAACGCCGATTCTAAGGTCTTCGTTGGTCCGGGCGAAGGCTGAGGCACTAACGCTTCAGGAGTTTTTTCGTGCTCTATCTTGGCCGCCAATTCGGCCGCGGGTGTCGGAGTTGGTTCGGAAGTAGATTCGGTCTTCAAGGTAGTCTTTTCATCTTTTGCAGGCCCGAGCGTACCCGCGTTCGTTACCTTAGACGGCGCGTCCAGAACAACTTGTTTGCTTTCGGCACCCTGTGATGTTTCTGTAGGGGCCGCAAGCGTTGGGCTCGGTGGCGGATCGGTTTTTACCGTCTCCGGCGTCGATTCCGGTTTTGGATCCATCTTTTCCGCAACAGGCGTTGATTCCGGAGTTGGTTCGGTTTTTACGGAGACCGGTTTCGGTTCGGGTGTCGGTTCGGGCGTCGGTTCCACTTTTGCGGCAGTTGGAGAAGGAAGCGGAGCAGCATCCGATCTTGAACCGTCGTTCGCGGATTTCGTTACAACGTCGGGTGGAGTTTCAAGCTTTGAGTCAGCCAAACGGTTTTCCGACGTTCGTTCAGGCGACGGGCTTGTCGCAGCGGGCAAAACGTTCGGAATCACGACCGGCTCCGCCTTCCTGGCGGATACGTCGGGAGGAGGTCCGGCAGGGTTTGGGCCGATCTTCGCATCCAGTCCGAAGGTACTGCCATTTATGCGTTTGTAGACAGCTGCTATTGTGGAATATTTGAAGGCATCTGGCTGACCGCTTTTGTAGCTTTTGAAATACGAATTCAGGGCTTCCGCATCCTGCCCAAGGCTTTCAAATACGGAACCAAGCCGCCACGTAGTCGACCGCCACCAAGCGCTGTCCGGCGGAAATACACTGACGGCTCTCCGAAGGCGCATGATCGATTCCGCGGAGTTGTCAGTCTGGTACAAAGCCCATCCAGAAATGTCTTCGATACGGCCTCGAATGATCGACAGCAATGTCGACCGCGGCACATCAGGGATCGAAATGTATTCATCCTTCAACATAGCCAACCGGCGGCTTTCGTAAAGCTCCTCAGCCATCACCGCCGCCGTGGGGCTTGGAACGTCGACGGCAGCGTCGGCGTTAGCCACAGCCGCCTTAGCCAACTCGATAACTTTTGGCAGTTCTTTTTTTCTGTCGAGGAGTTCCTGGGCCGCAAATAATTGACGGTGTGCCTTCATCCGGTCGTCGCCGCGAACAAAATCATCGGCGGCTTTTCCAAGGGCGTCGGAGTCTGCCTTTTGGGCATTTAGTTTCGTCCAAAGATCCAGCAGAGCTGCAAGCTGGCGGGCGTTTTCCTGAGTGTCGGCCGACTGCGGAGCTGCAATACTCGCGCGGCGTTCAAGCGAAACGAGTTCTATGAAGTCCGTTGATTTCCGGAGAACTTGTCCGCCCAGTCGCGTACTAACGACCCCGTTATCGACCGAGTAACTCTTCGAGAGCTCTTCAGCGGCTTCACGATAAAGACCGGCCATGGCTCGGGCCGAGGCTATTTCATAATCGATCGTTGGAAAATTTCCATATCGTCGAGCCGCAAGCAGGGTTTTTTCGGCGCTCAGCGGCAACTGCTGGGCCATGTATCCGCGAGCAAGGGCGATGTGCGACCAGATAAATCGTGGATCGACGGCAATCGCTCGCTGGGCCGTATCGACGGCCTTTTGGGCCTCATTATGAGCGGCGTACCAGTAGGCAGCCCCGGCAAGAAGCATTACGTTGCCGGGGTTTGTCGTGAGTGCATCGGCCATTGCGGTCTCGGCCTCGTCTCGCTTTCCATTTTCGAAAAGAGCCAGTATGAGACCCGTTTTCCCAGGCACGCTAGCTTCATCCTTCGCCAGGATCTTCCGGTATAGTTCGACCGCCTCGTCAGGTTTGCCAAGAGCTCGCTTCATTTCGGCCAAGCCGCGAAGGGCGCTGCCGGACTCCGGATCGATCTCAACAGCTCGTGCGTATGCCGCGGCAGACTCGTCAAGCTGAAAATTGACCCGGCTCGCAAGACCCAGCATCTGATAGGCGGCGGATGACGTCGGCGTCGCGTCGATGGCAGCCTTTGCGAGTCGTTTGGCTTCGGTACCATTTTCGATAGTCACATAAAATTCGGCGAGTGAGATCAACTGACCGGAGTTGGAAACAGACTTTCCCTCAAGGACTCTTGCTATGATGGTCGCTGAGTCTTTTTCTCCGCGAAAAAATAGATTCACTGGAAGTTTCGCAAGAACCGTTGTGAACAGTTGATCACTGATCGGTACAGGAGCATCCTTTGATGCCTGCACAAAAACGGCGGCCGCCCCAGGCGTGTCTCCATTTCGGATCGCCGCATTACCGATCTCGACCATAGCGTTCACGATCGCATCGCGAGCATTGGTTTGAAGAGTAGAAAGTGAAAAGCGGACCAGGAACTTTCGTAGAGCGGCAACGCGTTCCGTAAGGTCGGCGATGGCGATGGCGGCGTCGTATTCGGCCTGACCTTCCGGTATCTCAGGCTGTATCGGCGCATCGGAATTCGGTTTGGCCGCTCCTGTTTTTGTTGAAGAGCCTATCTTTTTTGCAACACTTCCCGGTCTCTGTTGCGCCGTAGGATCGACTGTTTTGGTCGACAAATTTTTTGAATTTTTGCCAGTTTTGGCAACCGCTCCCTTCGTAGTGCCGGCCGCCTTTGGTTTTGAGGTCGATTTCGTCGATTTCGCAGAACTATCTCCCGCTCTCTTCGAGGTTGTCGAAGGCTTTGGGGTCGGCTTTTTTACGGCCTTCTTAGTGGTGCCGGTCGTCTTTTGCGTCGCAGTCTGATTAAAGACCGGTATCAACAAAAAACAGGAAATAAAAACTACCGCCAAATACTTCATAACAACACAACCGCACCATCCGAACCAGCCGCCAATCGCCTGTTTTAACTAATAATCATAGCATGAAATTGTCTTTTGCCCGGTGCCGTTCTATCCTCGCAATATGACCGAACTCGACCAGCTGTGGTCGCAAATGTTGGAGAATGCAACCGCGAAAGCTCTCGATTCGGGCCGCGGCGACCTTGTCGAATATCTTCGCTTAAAAGCCGCAAATGACGCCATCCGTGTCGCCGGAGTCGACTGGCTGTTCGACTCGCTGATCGAGATCGCATCCGAAATGACCCGGCGCGGCCATGTGGTTTCGATCGAGCGAAAAGACCCGCACAATCACCGCCGGGGAAATTCGAACATGGTTGGTTCCCTCGTCCAGATACGACTTGGGGTGAGATGCCTAATGCTGGAGGCGGGTTGGACACGAACGCCGGCTGATGGGATCATGCGTGGCGGAATGCTCGCCGCCGCGCGCATTTCGCATTTCGGCATGCCAAAGGTGAATGCAGATCTTTCGCTTGCCTACGCCGGTGATCTGCCAATTTGGCACGTTGAGGACGAAGATGGGAAACGTCGCCCATTTCGCATCTGCGACCTCCAGAGCCATTTTGATATATTCCTCGGCGTCTGACAGATGGCCCCGGGGAGGCTTCCTCTTAACGCCGATGTACGGTACAATAACCCATTAAGATACGGTTTTGATAACGGGAGATATTTTTTAAGTGAAAGCAGATCTTGATAAGCTGGTAGAATTACAGAAGACAGATACCAGTCTTCGGAAACTAAAACAATCAATAGAATCGGCGGAAACCAGGCGTGCTGAGATCGAACAAGAGTTTGAGCAGCACGCTTTTTCCATTCGCGAGGTGCAGGCTCGTCGAGATACTTTGCATGCCGAGAGAGCCGAGCTGGAAAAACAGATCGCGGAGAACAAGACCTACCTGGAGCGTGCCGATCGCAATTTAAAACACGCCCAGAACCAGAAAGAATATGAGACGGCAATGCGCGAAACCGACGCGTTGCAAAAACAGATATCAACATTTGAAACGCAGATCGTCGAAAAAATGACTGCCGTTGAGGAGGTCGACAAAGACATAGCCGATCGTTCGGAGGAGATCAGTACGCTCGATAGTAAACGCGAAGCGGCGTTGAAGGAGTTTGATTCTCAGATCGCAAAGGACCGGAAAGAGTTCGAAAAAGAATCGAAACACAGGCAAGATGCCTTTGTAACCGTTCCAACGCGACTTGCTTCGATCTACGATCGGCTTGCTCAACGAAGCCGCGACGGCATCGCCGTTGCCGAAGTCGTCAATGGTTCCTGCAGTGCCTGCTTTATGTCGCTTCGGCCGCAAATTCTGCTCGAGGTTCGACAGGGTAATACGATCATCACCTGCGAAAGCTGCACCCGCATAATGTATATCGGAACGCCGGCAACCTCCGAAGCGAGTGCGAGTTGATCAGTTCCGGTTTTTGATGCGGCGTCGGGATCATTTATGAGCCCGGCGCCGATTTGTTTTTGCACCTGCTTCTGAGTTGGATCGGACCCTGCGAGGCTCCTCATTTGACCGATATAATTGCTACCAACCCCCTCGCTCCGGAGGAGATCGAGCTAAATAAAAAGCGAAGGGTTCTCGAGCGCCTTAAGGACCGGCTCGCCGACCTCGAGGAAGAGATGGAGCATCTCCGCGCAGATCTCGAGCGGCTTGAGGCCCGCTACTCGATGGAAGTCGCGCGTCTTTATGCGGAGCTTGACAAGATCGAGGCCGAGACAGCCGAGGAAGAACTGAAGCTGGTCCCGGACGATGAGGAGATCAAAAAGCGGGTCGAGGAACTCCGCCGCCGAGCCGAAGATTCCGCAGCACGAGCAGCCGCGGCCGAGGCGCTTGCTGCCGAGAACCGTCAGCCGACAGCCGAAGCGAAAAAGGCCTATCACGACCTCGCCCGGACCATTCACCCCGACCTCGCGATCGATACGGAGGAAAAAGAACGTCGTCACGTCCTGATGGCGGAACTAAACCATGCTTACAGATCGGGCGATCAGCAAATGCTTGACAAGCTTGTAAACGATCTTAGAAATAGTCCTGACCTCGTCAAAGGCGACACGATCGGGGACGAACTCGTCCGTGCGATCCGACAGATCTCGCAGGTAAAGCGGCGCATAAGTGAGTTAGCGAAAGAACGGGAAACCGCTATGGCTTCCGAGCAGTTCGAGCTTCGAAAAAAGGTCGAGGCAGAGCGTGCGGAAGGCCGAGACATGCTCGCCCATATGGCTGCTCGCACCCGCACGCAGATCGTAAAGGCCGAGCGGCGGCTTGCCCATCTTCGAACCGTCAACGAAGCGGCTGAAGGGTATGTAAAGGACAAATACGGAATGGATATCGAGGATTTTCGAAAGACCTAGAGAGCCTTGCCCGCAACGAAACCCGACGACCAGGCCCACTGAAAGTTGTAGCCTCCGAGCCAGCCGGTTACATCAACAACTTCCCCGATAAAGTACAAACCCGGCACCTTTTTTGCCTCCATCGTCGTGGATGAAAGGTCAGCGGTCGACACGCCGCCGAGTGTAACCTCAGCCCGGCCGTATCCTTCCGTCTCGCGGAAGTAAACCTGCCAATTGCTCAGCGTTTCTCCGATCGCGTCGATCTCGCGGTCATTCATTTGGTAGAGAGGCTTGTTCGGTGTCTCATCCGTAGCGAATGCCGCCGCAAATCTCGCCGGCAGAATTGTGCTCAGAAAATTCTCAAGTTTTTGGCGACTTTTGCGGTTAGCGATAAGCATAGCTGTGATATCGATGTCAGGAGCAAGATCGATCGAAATCGGGCCGTTGCGTTTCCAATAATTTGAGATCTGCAGTATCGCCGGCCCGGAAAGGCCGCGGTGAGTGAAGAGTATATTCTCGCGAAAGGCTCTTTTGTCAGAGGAGACAACGGCATCGACGGACACACCGGCGAGATCACTACGAGCACCTGTTCCTAATACCATTGCCACAAGCGACGGTCTTGTATCAGTTACCTTTAAACCAAATTGGCGGGCGACCCGGTAGCCAAGGTCACTAGCACCGATCTTCGGAAACGAGAGCCCGCCGCATGCGACCACTAGAGCTCGACCCTCGAACGTTTCATGCGTTGTCTCAATGCGGAAATTCTGGTCCCGAGATAATGACGATACCGAGCAGCCCGTTCGGACATCGACCCGGGCCGCCCGGCATTCGGCAAGCAGCATGGCGACTATCGCACGCGAACTTTCCTTACAGAAAAGCTGTCCGTGCTTCTTTTCAAAAAAGGGTATCTTGTTTCTTTTGATCAGGTTGATGAAGTCGGCTGAAGTGTATTGTGACAACGCCGACTTACAGAAATGTGGGTTTTGCGAAAGAAAATGCTCAGGCTGGACAACGATATTTGTGAAGTTGCAGCGACCGCCGCCGGAGATAAGGATCTTTCGTCCCGGCTCGGTATTATGTTCAACTACGAGGACGCGTTTGCCCCGCTTCCCGGCCTCGATCGCGCAAAACAGTCCGGCCGCGCCGCCGCCGATGATCACAGCGTCATAGATCATTTAGCCCAGATAGCGAGATTTCAGGATCCCGGCATGATGCCGCACATGCCCGGCCATGATGTAGGTGAGGGCACGAACTGAAACAGGGGTTTGGCTCGCGGTTCCCATTCGGCGGGAGCTGTCCTCATCGATATTGTTGAGCAGAAGCATGTTTGACCGTCGCTGAAGATCAAATTCCTCCAGAAGATCTGCAAATGAACGGCTATTTGCGTTCGAATTCTCGATATAGCCGTCTTGTTCAAAACCTTCGATCGGTGTCGCATCCCCGCGCGATATCCGCAGGATGCGATATGCAAACATGCGTTCACCGTCGATCAGGTGGCTTAGCACTTCTTTCAGGGTCCATTTGCCGGTTTCGTAGGCATACGTACCTTTTTCTTCAGGCAGGTCCGCAAATATCGAATTGAGCTCCGCCGCCTGGCCACGCAAGACGGATAGAACCTCGCCATCGTCGATGAGCGAAATGTAGGTGTTGTAGTATGGAGCAAACTCGGTCGTTTCGGGTCGATTCATATTATTGCTATATTATCAGAGACGAAAATTGAATTCGTTGGAGAAGTCTTAAGAATGAGATCTTTTTTGCTATTTTTGATCATTTTCTTCGCTCTGGGTTCGTTTGCCTTGTTTGCACAGGGCGGAGGAAAGGCGGAATCCCTTCGAATTAAGTTTGATAAAGGCAAGTCGAGCAAAACCGTTACTGGCAACCTCTCGACGGACGAAGAGATGGAATACGTTTTCGGAGCCGCCAAGGGTCAGACCGTGACCATCCGCAACTCGAGGACGAGCCTCTTCGATTTTAGGGTTTTTAGCGAAGAAGCGAATTTTGAGACGGAGTTCGATAGCTCGCCGACCCTGACCTTTGTAATACCCGAAACCGGAGACTATAACTTTTTTATTCGAAAGAAACGCGTCAAGACCCCGCGAACCGCCACGTTTTCGCTAACGCTAGCCATCAAATAATATCTTTAAGAAGTTTTGAGCTAAGACGACCTAGGTTCACTTTGCGGGCGTTTTTCGGCGCGCGGCGTCCGAGAACGAAATATCGTAGATCGCATATTCCTGCCACGAGTTGAAATCAAAGTGCCACCATTCGTTCTTGTTGACGGTAAAGCCTTGGGATTCCATTAGCTGTCGGAGTATGTCGCGATTCGCCCGCTCCGCGTCAGTCCCGCCTGTGTATTCGGGCGATGCACGGCTGGTAAATTCGTCAAAATCTGATGGCATCGGTATCAGTTTCCCGGTTTTGAGGTCGAAGATACTCAGATCTACGGCACAGCCGCGGTTATGTTTTGAGCCACTTTCCGGATTGGCTACATAGATGCGCTTGCTTTCAGGCACAACTTCCCAAAACAATTTCGTTATCGACCACGGCCGGTATGCATCGAAAATCACGATCCCGAGTCCGTCCTTTTTTAGCAGCTTATGTACCCGGACAATGGCGTCCGCCGCCGGCCGCTGCAGGAAGGCTCGGGCCTCGGGATAAACCGCCCGGCCAACAAAGTTGTTAACCGTCGCATAACGGATATCGAGTTTTATTGTCTTATTTAGCTTGGTAAGTTCGATCAAATCTGCGTCTCGCTTATTAACTTCTTTCGGCGGGCCGCTCTGGCCTAGTGCGCTAGAAGAGAGGATAAGGCATATTGCCGCTATCGTAAATCTTAAAGTACGTTTTCGTCTCATCAGATAGAACTTAAGTTCATCACTTTGAAAAATCCATCAGGAAACGGTATTTTTTTAAAAGCATGAACGTGGAACCTAACAAGAGAACATGCCCGGCCCGGAGGTGGACGAAACGCGCGGGCATAATCGCGTTTCTCTTCTTTCTTGGCAAAGGCCTCGTTTGGCTGGGCCTCCTCGCTGTCGGTGCCTACTATTCACTCAACTAATCAGTCGTCGTACCCGACAACCAACTAATTCGGTTTTTTCACTTCCGGCTCGGGCTTGATATCGTCGTCGCGGATGACCACGTCGGTTCCGTATTTCTGATAGTCCTTGAACCTGATCACATTGCGCGTTTCATAAACTCGCTTGTCCTGACGGCTTGTCAGCCGGACGTCGGAGATCGACGGCAGCAAATACTTTCCGTCGGAGATCTTGACCCAGTCGTAGTCGATCGCACGCTTGGCTGTCCGCACGGGAAAGGCCTCGGGAATATCCGTTGCTTCGCTCTCCACTCTCAAGACCCGCGCGTCCTGCCGATCTATCCATATCCGGCCCTTCATTCCGGCAATGGTCGATTCGGTAGAGACCTTGTCGCTTGAGACGATCTGTTCCTTGGCTTTGTCGCGTTCTATAGAAAAATCGAAAACGATCGTCTTTCGTTCGCGAATAAGGTCCGTGTCGACAACCTGAAATTTTGTTTCGCTTTCCGGTTTGAAGATGGTCGCAAGCATGGTCACAAATTCACCGGTCGAACTAGTGCCTCCCGCCTCCTCGTAACTTTTCTTTTGCTCCGGATTGTTTTGTAGCAGGCCGTTCATCGACAAGAGCCGGTAATTCTCTTCCCCGGTTGATCGATAACTTACGGCGACGACCAGTCGGTCGAGGCTTTGAAAATTATTGGTTCCCGCATATGCGATCGATCGTTGGATCTGCTGTTTTACGACAAAATCCGGCATCTCGCTGACCGCTTCGAGCGTATTCTTCCGGGTTTGTTCGAGAACAATTTCGGAGTCCTTGGGGGCGGGCAACTGCACACCCGCGGGATTTTGCTTCCGCCTACCCGCTTCTTCGACCGCACGTGACAACTCTTCGTCATTACCCGCCTTCGACCGAACCAGCCCGCGAATCCCGTCAGTCACCGTAAAATCGATGCCGCGCTTTCTCAATGCGTCCACGAGGTCCTGACGCACCGCCGGCGTTTTTTGCAGCGTGTAGAGCATTTTCACAAACTCTGGCTGCGTCAACGGTTTTTCCTGTGCAAAGGACGTTTGAAGCAATAACGCGAATACAAAAACTATGACTGACTTTTTCATCTGGATAAAAAGATGCGGCATTTCGGTGATTCGTTCGCCGCGGTACCGCTTGCAACGCAAGCATTGCCACTTTCAAAAACAAAAAGGCGGGGAAATCCTTAAAAGGTAGATCCCCGCTCCAGAATAAAGACGATTAAAGCGTGTATTAATTAACCCATTCCTCGTCGTAATTAAGCTGCCAATGCCTCGTCACCCATTTTTCCGCCGCCGTCATTACTGTCGATTTCCATTTCTTCAAATTGTCCAAAACAGTAAGTGCTGCCAACGGCTTGCTCGGATCCCGTTCAAGCCTGATCACTTGGGTAGCAACGTCGATGATCGTCTTATTTTCTTCCATTACCTTAAGACGAACTTCGCTTCCGACCGGTGGCAGTGTTTCCAGGTTAACCAGAGTGCTGTTTTCACCAACATTCTCCGTCATCCCTTCGACACTTACCATTTCTCCGCTCGCCGAATCTATCCAACTAACCTGAACCGGCATATTAGCAAGGATGCGATGATGCAATGGCGTTTTGTATGATGATGTAGAATACTCTACGTGCTGTGCCATTATTCCCCCTTTTTCGAATTCAATAACATATTACCCATGACCAAATTATTTCGGCCACATTTAGATTGCGTGACCACTCTAGAATACAATTACAAAAAAGTCAAGTTTCTCAAAACTCGACCTAGGCCACCTGAAACATCCGTCTACATAAGACATCGACGTTCCAGTGAACTGTAACGAAGCATATTACAAATAACCATACGATTGTGCAAACCCTGGTAGAAGTTCGAACGGGTTTAAGACGATCCGTGCCCTCCGAAAGTTGCAATCTTTATCTCCGGTTAACCGTAATTTAACATCACCGTAAGGCGAATTTAACGATTCCTAAATACAATCAAATAATCCATTTTGAGGAATCCAAATTGCATATTACAAACCGTACTGATAATTTCGTCGATTTGCTCAATTAGAGTGCAGTGTCCGAGGGGAACTGGGATCGACGGCTAAAGTTTGTATAATTGGGGGTTACGTAAATAATTGCCAGATATTCGGTTGTTTTTGAAGGATGAGAGCCGGCGGAAGTCGTGCGTGGAAAATCCGAAAAACAATAAAAATATCCGAAAATCCGAAAATTCCGATTTTGAGTGCAAGTCGGACCCAATAAATTATCACAAGAATCCATTTTATGAGGTCAAAAAAACAAATGACGAAAAATTATATGAATAGATCTATTTCGATAGCGATCTTCTGCATGCTTTTCTGCATAGGGCAGGTTTTCGCTCAATCGGCCGTCACCGGCGGAATTAACGGAAAGGTTTCCGATCCGCAGGGTGCGGTAGTGCCGAACGCAAAGGTTACTGCAACCAATCTCGGCACAAACAGTGTCGTCACGGTCATGTCAAATTCCGATGGCGAATATCGCGTGCCTAACCTTCAGCCGGGCAAATATCGTATTGAAGTCGCGGTTAGCGGTTTTGCACCCGCCAAGGCGGAAAACATCAGCGTTGAGGTCAGCACGACGACCTCCGTCGATATCCCCCTGACGATCGGCACCGCTGTGGCAGAGGTAAAGGTTACCGCCGATGCACCTGTCATCAACACGAGCGACAGCGCGAGCGGACTGAACATTAACCAGACGTCGATCAATGAGCTGCCGATCAACGGCCGCCGTGCCGCAGCTTTCGTCCTGGCAAGTCCGGGCGTAGTTCCTGACGGTAATTTTGGTCTGTACAGTTTCAGGGGTATTTCTGGCCTGCTAAACAACAACACGGTTGATGGCGGCGACGATAATCAGGCGTTCTTTTCTGAAGCACGCGGCCGTACGCGAATCGCCTATTCGATCAGCCTTGACGCCATCCGTGAGTTTAGCGTCAACACGTCTAATTACTCGGCCGAATACGGCCGTGCAGCTGGCGGTGTGGTCAACGCGGTCACTAAGAGCGGCACAAACGATTTTCACGGATCGTTGTTCTATTATCTTCGCGATGCTAACTGGGCCGCCCGCAACCCCTCCAGCTTCGTCAATGGATTACCTGTCAAACCGGCAGACAAGCGACATCAGTTTGGCGGTTCGATCGGTGGTCCGATCGTAAAAGACAAGTTGTTCTTTTTCTTTAGCTACGACGAACAACGACGCAATTTCCCGGGAGTCGCTGCGCCGTCATCGACGACCTTTCTGAGCCCCCTGATCGTTCCGACCGGCACGTGCCCGACGTCGAGCACTGACCCGCGACGACCGGACCTGCTCTGCGTGCGTGGTGTAACCCAGGCCCAGGCCGACGCAGGACTCGCATATATTAGAAGCTTAACCGGGACCGTTGCACGCAAGGGCAATCAGAGAATCTTTACTCCAAAGATCGACTGGACCATTAACAAGAACAACACCTTGTCAGCCGTTTACAACTATATGCGTTGGAACTCACCTGCGGGCGTACAGACGGCAGCGGTTGTTGGCAATGGAGTAACGTCATGGGGCGACGACAAGGTCACTTTGGATTCGGTAAACATCCGCTTGAATTCGACATTTGGAGCCTCGATGCTGAACGAGGCAAGGTTCCAGTGGTCAAGAGATCTGGAACAGCAGTTCGGCCAGACGCCGCTAGCCCAGGAGCCAAAGACAGCAAATGGATTTCCCCCGTCTACCTCGACCGGTACCGGCGGTATTAATCTGGGCAAGCCTAATTTCCTGGATCGTGCGGCATATCCGGACGAAAAACGAATTCAGTTCGCTGATACCTTTACATGGAATCGTGGCAAGCACAGTATTAAGTTCGGCGGTGATGTTAACCAGGTGTCCGACTTGCTCGATAATCTCTTTCAAAATGCCGGCGTCTATAGTTATTCTACGCTCGCCGACTTTTTGACGGATTTTTCGATCCCTTCGCAAAAGCGTTACTCTTCGTTCAACCAGGGATTTGGCCCGACCGCGTTCAAGTTCAAGACATACGATTACAACGCGTTTGTTCAGGACAATTTCCAAGTTACATCGAGACTTATGTTGAACCTCGGTTTGCGGTATGAGTATGAAAAACTGCCAAAACCACAGATCCCTAACTCTATCGAACCCCGAACCTCCAAATTCGCTAGTGATACAAACAATTTTGGTCCGAGGATCGGCTTTGCGTATGACATATTTGGTGACGGCAAAACCTCGCTTCGTGGAGGCTACGGCATCTACTATGGCCGAATAATCAATTCGACTATTTCAAACGCCATCACGAATACCGGAGCAGCCGGGAGCCAGGTGCAGTTCCAATTTCTACCCGCAACCGCAGGATCACCGTCGTATCCCGGGGTGCTATCGGCCGCTCCTGGTTCTGGGGGAAATAAACCGGATATCATCGTCTTTGCCGGCAATTTTCAGGCACCGATGATCCACCAGGGCGATGTCATTATCGAACGTCAGCTTGGAAAGAATATGGTTGTCTCATTTTCGGCTCTCTTCAGTGAGGGACGCAGTCTGCCATCGTTTGTCGACACAAACTTGCCCACACCCGCGGGAACTACGACTTATAGTTTTGTCGGGGGCCAGTTTGCCGGTCAAACGATTACTGTACCGAAGTATTCAGGTGCAAGGCCGAACACGAATTTTGGCCGAATCACTGAGATCCAAAGTTCGATCCACTCTTCATACCAGGGTTACATACTGCAGCTAAACCGGCGGTTAACCGGTGGTTTACAGTTCCAGTCGAGTTACACGTTTTCGCGTGCTCATGATAATAACCAGGCATCGCAAACATTTACGACGGCTAATGTTCCTCTTGATGTAAACAATCTCAGCCTCGAACAGGGCGTATCGAACTTCGATGTTCCGCATCGTTTTGTCGCCAGTCTTGTTTACGCGCCGAAGACCCTGTTCAGCGTCGGCGGAGGATCACGAATGGGTCGGGCGTTACTCGGAGGATGGTCAATTGCTCCGATCGTTGTGGGGGCATCGGGCTTCCCATATTCTTATGGTGTTAGTGGAAATGTAGCTGGTGGAACATCGACCGGCATACTCGGGGCGGGGGGAGCGAATAGGCTGCCAAACGCGACACGCAACACTCTCAGGTCACCAACGACATGGAATACCGATCTTCGTGTTTCGCGTCGCTTCAGTTTTACTGAAACTACCAGCCTCGAGATCCTGGGTGAGGCATTCAATTTATTTAACCGGACTAACATTACGGGCTTGGGCACGACGGCCTACGCCATTTCGGGAACGAATCTGAATTATCAAACATCAACATTCGGCATCTCGAGTGCTACCGGAAACTCGAACATCCGCGAAAGGCAGATGCAGTTTTCAGCTCGCATACACTTCTAGCAATTAGTCTTCTCAAGACACTTTCGGCACGCTCGGTTTTCCGGGCGTGCCTTTTTTTTGTTTAGTCTTACGTGTAATCTTTTGACAATGCGTATCCTGCATATCTCATCGGCCAAGACCTTTAGCGGAACTGAACGTCAGATGATGGATCTCTGTCGTGGGCTGATCGAGCGCGGTCACGAGGTGTTTGTTGCCTTGCGGCCGACAAATGAGTGGGAAAACCGCCTGGATTTTGTCGCCGAGGCCAACTTTCTTCATACGTCGATCCGCAACTCATTCGGAATGTTTAGTGCGAAGCGGATCGGCCGATTTCTGGTCGACACCGAGATCGATGTTATTCACGCACATCTTGCACGCGACTATATCGCCGCTTCAATAGCGAGCCGAATTTCCGACGACACGCGTTTTGTCCTAACGCGGCATATGATGGGCCCGATGAAACCGTTTCACAAGTTCGCGCTTCGAAACGTTGATGCCGCTATTGCGGTATCGGAGGCCGTTGGACGCCAACTATCGGACACATTTCCTAGAGAAAAGATTCACGTCATCCTGAACGGTTTGAGGCTTGATCCTTCGGAGGACGAACGGGTCGTGCGGGACGAATTTCGCCGCTTTCACTCGATACCGCCTGACGCCCAGGTAGTTGGCACCATGGGCGAGTTGAAGCCGTCCAAGGGCCAACGCGATTTCGTGCTTGCCGCGAATGAGATCGCAAAGACGCAGCCAGACTGTCGGTTCATAGTTGCCGGAAAGGACAACACGACGGACCAAAGACACCGGCGTGAATTGCGAAGGATGGTAAAGGTTTTTGGCCTCGCCGACAAATTTGTCTGGCTGGATTGGCTCGATGACACGGCCCCTTTTTTTGCGTCTGTCGATGTCTTTGTTTCACCATCGCACACGGAGAGTTTCGGCTTGGCAATTCTTGAAGCAATGGTCCGGGGAAAAGCCGTGGTGGCCACTGAGACCGACGGGGCCAAAGAACTACTCCGCGACATCGGGTTGACGGTTCCAATAAATGCTCCTGTCGATCTGGCGACGGCGATCGGCACACTTCTCTCCGATGCGGAGGGCCGAGCGGCTATCGGCAGGGATCTCAGTACCTCTGCTCTCGAGAGATTTTCTTTAGATAAGATGGCGGATGAAACCGAAGACCTTTACCGTGGGCTACTCAACGCAGCTAGCAAAGTTGCCTAAGCCCCGGGCCCTTGGCTCTATTGCTAGTAATTTATTACGGTTAAGTTATCGGGTTCCATTTGAGTAGAACGTATTGCCGAGACGATCGCCGGTCCTTGAGAACCGCCGGAAAAAGACTGACATAAGCCCACGCTGGTCGCGATCAGAGCGGGTTGTCCTTTGACGATCAGGAGATTCGACGCGGTTACCCACGTGACCAAATTGCACGAGTTGCCGTAATTAGACATGAACGGACATCCTGCGACTTGATAGAGATCGCCCAGCAGCATCGGAAATCGCCCGTCAACCCGGTAGCTGGTTCCCGATAGCGGAGTATGGATGACCATTCCGCCGTGGGGACAAAAGATGATGCTGTCGCTATTCAATAGAAATGTCATTTTTTCACTCCCATGTTACCACTTGCTTTAGAATAACCAGACGCACTTACTAAATTGTAAGCGGATGGTTGATGTTACCTGTGCAGGCAGTTTATCTTTAAGTTTATGAAAATTGTGGGATCGGTCTCCCTTCTCCTCCTTCTGTTTACGGTAAATATGATCGCACAGACTCCGCGGGAACTGGCTGAAATCTGGGAAAAGCACCATATTTCAAAGATTCTGCCGTCTGAGGTCCGGCACCGTGATCTCCAGACTTATCTGGAACACTTAAAAAAAGCGGGACTAAAGGTTGAAGAGGTTGGACGAAGCAACGCAAACCGTGAGATCTATCAGGTCGAGTACGGCAAGGGCCCTGTGCGTGTTTTTATGTGGTCGCAGATGCACGGCGACGAACCAACGGCAACCTCGGCGCTTGTCGACATGCTTTCTTTTTTTGCCGCCCACCCAAAGCTTGATTGGGTCAAGAAGATCTCGGAAACGATGACCATCCGGGCGGTTCCTATGCTCAACCCGGACGGTGCGGAGGCATTTCAGCGGCGCAACCTGCAAGGGGTAGACATCAATCGGGACGCAATCGATCTGTCAACACCGGAAGCACAAGTCCTAAAAAAACTTCGGGATGACTGGACGCCTTCGATCGGTTTTAACCTGCACAATCAGCAGAACTTGACGACCGTGGGCCGAACCGGCCAACAGGCGACGATCTCGTTCCTCGTTGTATTTGGCGACGCAGCCAAGACGACCAACGACGGCTTTGAGAGAAACAAGCGGCTCGTTGCGGCGATGGTTACAGCCCTACAAAATTTTATACCGGGACACATTGGCCGTTACGGTGACGAATATACGGCTACCGCATTCGGCGATCGGTTCTCGGGTTGGGGAACGCCGGTGATCCTGATCGAGACGGGAGCGCTGTATGGAAAGGACGAAATGTTTCTTGTGAAACTCAATTTCGTTGCCTTTGTCACATCCCTAAACGCACTTGCAAATGGCAGCGAACGTGGCATCGATCCACAACCGTATTTATCTCTGATAGAAAATGGTTCCGGCGGGGTCTATAATTTTATTTTTCGGCATGCGAATGTGGTGGGCTCCTCGCCTCCGACTACCCTCTTCGTAGCGGATCTCGGCGTAAACACAGAACGCCGCCGGGCAACCCAGTGGGCCCCGAATTATATCCGCAGTATTGGTGATCTTGCCCTTTCCGTTGGGCTCGAAGAATACGACGCGACTGGCTTTTATATATATCAGCGTTTTGGGAGGCCGAAGACCGGGGAGTTGGCGGAAATGTTTTTCTATCGAAAAGACCGTTCGATCGATTGGAATTCGGCCGAACTGGAAACTCAATTCCCGCCGGACGCAATTTTCTCAGGCGGTAGATGGATCAAAGGAAAGGGCGTCGTCCCGTCTGTGCGAAAATAAAGTGTGTTAAGTCGACTTAGGATAAAAAACATAGCCCTGATCGAAAGCCTCGACGTCGAATTTGGCCGCGGCCTAAACCTTTTGACTGGAGAGACCGGATCGGGGAAGTCGATAATCGTCGACAGCCTCGGCGCGTTGACCGGTGACCGCGTTAATTCCGATCTGATCAAGGAAAACGAGGAGACCGGCAATATCGAGGGACTGTTCTCGGTCCCGAAGACTGCTGCCATCGTAGAAGCTCTCGAGGGCAGCGGAATCGACTTTGAAGATGGGCCGGAGATCGAACTTATTGTCCGTCGTGAGCTTTCGCTTGCAGGCAAAAACCGTATTTTTCTCAACGGCCAGCTTATTACGCAAAATCTGCTAAAACGGATCGGCACGTTTCTCGTCGACATACACGGCCAGGGAGAACAGTCCTCGCTGTACGATGTCGAAACGCATATTGATATGCTCGATGAGTTTGCTGGTGTCGATGAACTTAAAAGGACAACGTCCGACGTCTTCCTTCGATGGGCGTCCATTCGGACGCAGCTTACGACACTAGAGAAAGATACAGCCGAAAAATTGCAGCTTCTGGATATCCTGCGTTTTCAGGTCGGCGAGATAAAGGCAGCTCGCCTGCGGCCGAACGAAGACGCCGAGCTTGAAGAGGAAAAGCGGCGGCTAAGCAATGTCGAGAAGCTCACGGCCCTCAGCGGCGATGCGTTCGAACTGCTATACGACAATGCAGAGTCAACGGCCGCAACGCTCGAAAAAGCCCAGCGAAAGATCGATGAGCTTGCGGATTATGAATCCCGCTTTCAGGAATATCGCGAGGGCATCGTGTCGGCCCGAGCGGTTATCGAGGACCTCGCAATTGCCGTTCGCGATTTTCGCGGGCATCTCGAATTTTCACCCGAGCGGCTTGATGAGATCGAAAACCGCCTCGCCGAGATCACGCGGCTCAAGCGAAAATACGGCGACTCGATCGACGCCGTGCTCGAACATCTGCGGGCCAGCGACGAACGCCTCCAAAATATCGAGACGGTTGAATTTCGGGAGGAAGAATTAAAGAAACAGCTTGCCGCATTGCGAGCGCAGTACATCGAGGCGGCGGGAAAGCTTCACGAAAAACGAGTAGCTACAGCCGCAAAATTCGAGAAACAGGTTGAGCAAAATCTGCAGGCCGTTGCCCTTGAAAAGGCACGTTTTGAGGTGAGGATCGACGCTGTCAGTGACGATATTTTCTTCACGTCAAATGGGTCTGATCAAGTGGAATTTTATTTTTCGGCAAATCCTGGCGAATCACCAAAACCACTGGCCAAGGTCGCCTCCGGCGGTGAGGCATCTCGGTTAATGCTTATTCTAAAAACTACGGCCAAACCGAGCGGTCCGCAAAAGACCGCGGTTTTTGACGAGATCGATGTCGGCATTGGTGGCCGTGTCGCTGAGGCGGTCGGCCGAAAATTGAAGGACCTCGCCGCCGCTCAACAGGTCCTGTGTGTCACGCACCAGCCGCAGATCGCGAGCCTTGCGGACCGGCATTTCTTTGTCGAAAAAACGTCCGTCGCCAGGAAGACTTCCGTAAGCATTCGTGAACTCGACGGCGCCCGGAGGATCGAGGAGATCGCCCGTATGCTCGCTGGCGAGCAAATTACCGATGCCGCACGCGAAAATGCAAAGGCGATGCTCGCCGCCGGAAAATAGTTGAAACCATAGATGCACACAGATAAACACGGATAGGATCAACCTCCTGAATTCCTCCATTTCTTATCCGTGTCCATCTGTGTTTATCTGTGGTTCGATCTTCTTATGCAGCCTCAAGTCTTAGCCAATGTGATTCGCGGTGAAACGGTCGAATCGATCCATCGCGGCCACGTCATCGTCGTTAATGGTAAAGGAAGCACGATTGCGACCATCGGCGATCCGACGATGGTGACGTACTTTCGCTCAGCCTGTAAGGCGTTTCAGGCGATGCCGTTTATTGCCAGCGGAGCCGCTGACCGATTCGGATTTACCGAGGACGAGATCGCTCTTGCCGTCGCGTCGCATTCAGGTGAACCGTTTCACGTTGAGATCGCCGCACGAATGCTGACGAAGATCGGTTTGTCGGAATCGGATCTGCGTTGCGGTGTGCATTTGCCATTCAACGAAACTGAATCGCGGAGGATGACCGCCGCCGGCGAAAAGCCCTCGCAGCTCCACAATAATTGTTCTGGCAAGCACGCGGCAATGCTCGGCCTTGCCGTTCATCTCGGTGCCGACATTAAGACATATGATCTGCCGGGAACTCCGGTTCAACAGGCCATCCTGGAATGTGTCTCTGAGTTCACGGACGTGCCGACCGACCAGATAGCGGTCGGCATCGACGGGTGCGCGGCACCAAATTTCGCGGTACCGCTTGCCGCCATGGCTCATAGCTTTGGCAACCTGATCTATCCATCGGAGCGCTTTGAAATGCCGACCCGAAGTGCTTGCGAACGCATCGTCTCGGCGATGAACAAGTATCCCGAACTTATTGGCGGAACCAACCGCCTCGACACCCGCGTTATGCAGGCCGCTCCCGGCAAATTGATCTCAAAGGTGGGAGCAGACGGTGTTTGGATCGGAGCAATGCTTCCGAGCGAAAAATATCCGACTGGTCTTGGTATCGCATTAAAAGTCGAGGACGGCGACGACTTCCGGGGCCGGCCGGTTATTGTGATAGAGTTGTTGCGTCAACTCGGAGCCTTAACCGACAATGATCTGTCCGACTTGTCGCCGATGCCGATCATTAACCGCCGCGGAGACGGCGTCGGACGAGTTGAGGCGGCCTTTGGCCGTCTCGAATTTGCCTAAAGGATTATCAACGCTTCAACGAGGATATACATGCAAACAACTAAGACTTCAACCTGGCTGTTTCTCCTTGCTTTCATTCTGGTGTTTTACGGCATGGGAGCCTCTTTTATGGAAAGCTTTGTTAATTACCCGACGTGGAGACTGATCGGCCCTAACGAGTTCAAGGCCTTTCACCAGGCAGCTAGCCCTTTGATCATCGGCTACATGGTAATTCCGATGTTGATAGGTACAGCGGTGACTATTGCCCTCCTATGGTTTCGACCGGCACTGGTGCCTCGATGGGCTCTCTGGGCCTCAGTTATCTTGCAAATGATCACGTGGGTCGCAACCGCCACGATCCAGCTGCCAATTCAATTCCAGCTTAGCAGCAACGGATTGTCGGTCCCGCTTATTGATTATCTGATGCTTACCAACGTCTTGCTCCGGCGAATACCAATGCTCATCAACTCCTTACTATTCCTGTGGATGATGACTCTAATGTTGCGAGCTAATTACGCTCGCAGCGGTCCTGACGCCTCTGCGGTAGGGTAGCTGCAGTCTTTTGTCCCTATCCGACATTAACCGAGGCACTGTCAATAGATTTGAATGCCCGATCCAGCCACAAATTGGTCAATTTCTCCTGAATGCTATTCGCACGCAGACGTTCGTTAAGGTTCTTGAAATCGACAAAATCGAGATGCTGGTCCTGATTGAAGCATGAAAATACCCAGAATTCCTCGCCGGTGTGCGGATTGACGTGACGTTGGAGGCATTGGGCACAGACCTCTTTCATCATGCATTGCATCGGGCTGTTTATCGATCCGATCGCAGTGTGGTTTTCGCTGAGGTACGGTTTCAGCGTTGTGTGTCGAGCCTCGCGGACACCGTTCATCATTCGGTCGGAACCGATCGCGATGATGCGGTTGACGTCCTGGAGATCGACGGCCTTTGGCCCGAGACGGCCTTCGGCGTAAGCCATCATCGCCTGGACGATATTGCCGCGAAAATGTGCATCCTGCGGCCTCGCTGGAATGATCTCGTCGCCAAAATCGGTCGCCCAGACCACCTCATCGGTGGCATTTTCGATCTCTTCACGTTTGAATAGATCGCCTCCGTCCTTATAGCCCGCAAAGTAGACGACCTTGTTATTTTTTGCCCTCAGGGCTCGGGCGATCGAAAATAGAACGGCATTGCCCAAGCCGCCACCCGCGAGAAGAACCGTTTCGTTTTCCGTGATCTCGGTCGGCGTTCCGGTCGGGCCCATGACGAGGACCTCCTCGCCCTCTTTCAGAAGCTGGCAAAGGCGTGATGACGTGCCCATTTCGAGGACGATCATCGACAGCAGTCCTTTTTCTTCATCGACCCAAGCTCCGGTCAGCGCAAGGCCCTCCATTACCAATCGCGTACCGTCAACGACAGGTGCCGATGTCTCAAAATTCTGCAGCCGGTAAAACTGACCGGGTTCGAATTTTCTGGCCTGGAGCGGAGCTTTGACGATCACATCAACGATCGTCGGCGTAAGACGCTCGACCTTGACGACATAGGCTCGCAACTGTTCGTCAAGACACTTTACCAATCCAGCAAAAACGCTATCCTCGACTTCCCCACCTGCCCCCTGAAAGATCTCAGCGACTTTTTCGTAGCCGTGCTTTGCGGACGCCATCGCCTTGACGACATTGCCGGCATATTGGGGGTGATTGTCGCCGTAATAACTGATGAATTTGCCGTCATTCTCATAGGACGTGAAAAAGCCCGTTTCTCCCTTTTCAGCGGCGACTGGATGTAGAACTCCGTCGCCGTTACGTTCGACCTTAAAAGGCTTAAAAAATTGCCGCCAATCGTCCATTTCGAAAGTGCCCGGCTTTTCCTTTTCGTAAATTACGTTCGGGCTCGTCCCGGCAGCAACGCATACCGTGTGGGCCGGAAATTCGTGCATATCGCCGGTATTTTCAAACTTTCCGGTTTCGGCTATGTACTCCAACCTTTCGAAAATAATGGCCCTTACGGCATTATATTCGTCCGGAACGGCTTCCGTCGGGTTCATGCATTCGACAAAATCTATTCCTTCTTCGAGGGCTTTCTGGACCTCTTCATGGTTGAGCCGATAAGCGGGCGAATCCTGCAGCCGTTTGCGGTAGACGAGCGAGACGCCGCCCCATCCGCGCACCAACGGCACAAAATTTGGCTCTTCGCCTGTCGCCGCTGCCCGGACGCGTTCCTCACGGATCTCGCGGCCGTGTTCGAGAAATTCCTGTAGTATCCGGATCTCTTCCTCGTCAAATTTCTCGACGACGCTTTCTTCGCCAAATTCTGCGACGACCTGCTCATATTTGAGCAGCATTTTTTCGACCTGCACCGGATAATACGCAAACAACTCGGTTGCGGTATCGATTCCCGTCAAGCCGCCACCAATAACAACGGCCGGCAGCCTCATTTGCAGGTTCGAAAGCGTGTCCTTCTTAAATGCGCCAGTAAGCTGCAGTGCCATCAGGAAATCGGAGGCCTGTCGTATACCGCGGATCAGATTGTTTTTCATCGGAACGATCGTCGGACGCCCTGCTCCGGTGGCGATCGCGATGTGGTCAAAGCCAAATTGCCACGCATCCTCGATCGTGACGGTCCCGCCAAATCGAATGCCGCCATACGCCCTAAACTTATCGCGACGCGACAGCATGAGCTGCACCATCGTCAGAAAATTTTTGTCCCAGCGAACGGTGATGCCATATTCCGAAACGCCGCCGAATCCCGAGAGGATCCGTTCGTCCAGTTCCTCCGTGATCTCCGAAATGGCTTTGATCGGCTTTGGACAGTTCGTGCCGTAATGTCCAGTCCATTTGGCTGGCAGCGGCTCGATCTTCAGCCCGTCGACGCCGACGACTCCGAATCCTTCGTTGAGCAAATAGTGAGCCAACGTGTAACCGGCCGGCCCGAGCCCTACGACCATCACATTCTTACCGTTGTACGGCAACGCGTATGGCCGCTTTGCATTTAGAGGGTTCCAACGCGTTAGCAGGCTGTAGATCTCAAATCCAAAGGGCAGATTTAGCACGTCTGTCAGCGAGGCGGTCTCGGCCAACGGGATGTTTACGGGTTCCTGCTTTTGGAATATGCATGCCTTCATGCAGTCGTTGCAGATACGGTGGCCGGTTCCGGCGCACATCGGATTATCTATAGTAATGAGGGCCAGCGAACCGATCGGATCGCCCTGTTTTTTTAGCAGGTGCATCTCCGAGATCTTTTCGTCGAGCGGACAGCCTTCGGTCTTAATACCGAGCGGATTCCGCTTCGCCGTACCATCGGGTTCGCGAAGGCCTGTAGAGCAGGCGTCTTTTTCCCGCTCGTGACAGATCATGCAGTAGTCGATCTCGTAGAGGGTGTCGCGCATGGTGCCGCGGTCGTCCGTAAGCTTAAAGCCATCGCGGCGCCGCAATTCAGCCTCAGCGCCGCGCATGATGTTGTGGACGTGCGGCTCGGGATGGATCAAATGGACGAGGTTTTGATAATCGAGTGCGTGCGGCGTCTTAAAGCTGTACCATTTCTTCGACTTGTTAAAGAAAGCTGCCGCCGACCAGGCCTCGACGAGGTGGATCGCGGCCTTGATCGTCAATTCGTCACCAGTCGCATCTTCCTCAAGAACAAACTCGGAGAATACCTTTCCAAACGCTCCGTCCTTCAGCTTTTCGTATGCGGAATTTACGCGTGCGACGACGTCGAGCGCCAGATCGTCAGTTTTACCGGCGGTTCCGGCCTTGGCCAATGCTTCTTCGGCGTCGAGAAGACGACAGGTCATTTCAGCGATCGAAAGCTCCTCATCGCGTAAAAGCGTTTCATCGAATGCGATGTTTCTTAGCTCAGTCAACGCACGCCATAACTTCTCCTCGTTGAGATCGGCGAGCTGCTCGGCCTTAAATTTTTTGATCGCCCGCCGCTGAACAAAGAACTTGAATTTCCAAACCGGGTTCTGTCCGAGTATCTGGTCTTTTACGTCGATTCGGTTACTCGTGATCCCGAAAAGTCTCCCAACAAAATCTGATAGAAAGGGAGCCGCATCGGTCAGGATCTTTGACGCTACCTTCGGTTCAAAACCCTCGCCGCAAGCGGCAATGTACTTCTTTAAGGCCGAGGAAAGCACGGGTTCGAGATCAGCGACCTCGGCGTAGTATGCATCCGCGAGATCTTTCAATTTTGCCGGGTCAAATAGGTCGGAGTAACGATACCCCTCAATTCCCAACTGAAAATCGTGCTCGTATTTAGATGTCTGTTGTTCGGTCGTTGCGGTCATAGGTGTCTCATAGCCCATTTATTTGGCTAAAGGTCAAATGAAAATAATATCATTTGGGTTGGTGGGTGGCCAAAAGGCAGGTGAGTTAGCCGGCGGCTGTTGCGTAGCTCCAAATGGGATCAAAGTGAGGAAATAGACGGCCTAAAATGAAAATTCGTTCGAAATATGCTATAAAACAAGATTGTAGTTTCCTTTCAAGGATTTGCGAAAGACGGTCAGTTTTCCGGCTGTATGGAACAAGAACAGAGACTCACGCCACTGCCCCGCGCACTCGAAACTCAAACAGGGCCCACCGAATATCCGGAGTCTTACTCCGGCTTCTACGACGACGAATCTTTCGCCAACCGGCGAACTATCCGGCAATACGTAAATGTCGTTTACAAACGCCTGCTTATCATATTACTGATCATGATCGTCGTGACCGGCGCCGCCGCACTTTATTCGTTCAGGCAGCCGTTAGAATATTCGGCCTCGACCGTATTGATCATTGAGCCGCGAAAACCTCAGGTTACGCAGAAAGAAGCGATCAACATCAATTTTGGAAGTGACGCCACATATTACAACACGCAGTTACAATTGCTTCACAATCCGGACCTGATGAAAAAGGTGGTAGTGGCACTCGACCTACAACGAAATTCTAAATATTTGACGGAAGAAAACAAGGGGTTTGTAGCCTCTCTCCGCGGTCTGTTTTCTGGTAGTTCTAAATCTGACGTAACGGAGAATACGTTGCCCATTTTGTCTGAATCGACGTCAAACGCGGTTACTGCCGGTGACGTCCGCCTCACTCCCGACGAGGAGGCCCTTGTGTCAAAGTATGCGGTCCAATTTGGAAGTAGCCTAAAGGCCGAACAGCAGGAAAATACGAACCTCGTCACAGTTTCGATCCAAACCCAAGAAGCAAAACTGGCGGCCGCACTTACCGATACGGTCGCAGGCCAATTTATCAAGGACGATGCTGACCGCGAACTCCAAGGAGCTAAAACTGCAAAAGAGGAACTTGGGAAATCGATCGAGAAACTTCAGGAAACGATCCGTACCCAAGAAAACGATTACATGGAGAAGATGCGTGTCAGCCATCTTCCCCTGCAAGAAAAGGGGGGCGATCTAAGAGCCGGAAATTTGCAGGCCTTGCAGAAAGAATATAACGACGCTCAATCGGAGTCGAGCAAGATCCAGGCTATGTACTCCGCAGCCGTAACAGCCAGCGGAAAAGGGGACATCCTTTCGGTTGTTGGTGATAATAAGGCGATCCAGGATGCCCGCAGCCAAAACCTTAAACGTCAGGCAGACCTCGAGAAACGTATCGAAGAGATCGATAAGAAGATAAACGAAGCCCGCGAAAATAAGAAAAAACTGCAGGCGAGATATACAGACATAAACCCCAAGATCGTTGAGGTTACGGATCAGATCGCCGAGCTTGAAGCACAGAAAACGCAGATCGATACCGAAGTCTCAGAGAAGATCAAGTCCGAAAGCGGCAAACTCGAGAAAAATGCGGAGCGCGAGGTTCTCGCAAGCCTCAAGGCCCAAATGGACGCTGGCCGCCAGCGCGAAGAACGGGCCCGAATATCATATTTTCAGGCGGCCGAAAAGGCCAACGTCGAGG
This sequence comes from Pyrinomonadales bacterium, assembly GCA_038245555.1. Taxonomy (GTDB): domain Bacteria; phylum Acidobacteriota; class Blastocatellia; order Pyrinomonadales; family Pyrinomonadaceae; genus OLB17. The sequence continues at coordinate 50,818 of JBBRSH010000001.1, forward strand.
GGCAGGCCGAAACAGGCCTAATTACGTTAAAACGGGAGATCGAAACGAACCGCAGCCTGCTCGACACCTATACCCAACGGCAAAAGGAGCAGGAACTCGCGATCACTGGCGGCCGGCCAAATAATATTAGCGTTTCGAGTAAGGCGATTGTCCCGGCAGAGCCGTCCGGGCCAAATCGTAAACGAAACATCCTCATCGCCCTGTTTGCCTCGTTTGCGGCGGGGATCGGGCTTGCGTTTCTGATGGATTATCTTGACGATTCGATCAGAACGTCCGATGACGTCAGCCGCAGCCTGGGCCTGCCAACCCTGGCGTTGATCCCGTATCATCATGTCGAGCGTAAAAAGCTTACCCGATCAGCCAAACAGGGTGCCGCTGAACCGGGGACGGCATTGATAGCGCTGGAAGAAAAGAATTCACCGTCGGCCGAGGCATACCGGCACCTGCGTACATCGCTTCTGTTCTCGTCCGCCGGAAAGCCGCCACAGACGATCCTCGTAACATCTTCGGCTCCGTCCGAAGGTAAGACAACGACGGCGATCAACACTGCAGTGACCCTTGCGCAGTCGGATGCAGATGTGATCCTGGTCGACTGCGACCTTCGCCGCCCGCGGCTGCACAATCACTTTGCCTTGAGCAATGAGCAGGGACTGACCAATTATCTCTCCGGAGAGAAATCTACCGAGAACCTCATTAAATCGGTGCCGGGCCTGCCTCGACTCAAGATCATCACGAGCGGGCCGATACCTCCGAATCCGGCGGAGCTGTTGAGTTCGAACGAAATGAAGAAACTGCTACAGTTCCTTCGCGGCAGGTTCAAGCACGTGATCATCGATTCGCCTCCTGCTGTCTCGTTCACTGATGCCGCAATTCTTTCAACTTTGGTCGACGGCGTAGTTTTAGTTGCAATGGCGAGCAAGAGCTCGATCCATTTGATGCGTCAGGTGAAACAGCGGTTCAGTAGTATTGGGGCCCGTATTTACGGTGTGGTGTTGAACGGAATTAAGGCGGGCTCGCTGGAATACGGCGGCTACGGCGCGGGATATTACAACTACTACAAACGAGGCGACGATGATGACTCAACCCCGATCATGGGTGAGAAAACTTCGATCCACGACACTAACGAATAGCGTTTTCGCCTTTCTGTTCGACGAAGAGTTGTAGGGATCGTTGCCATTCGGGCATGGGTGCGAGGGCGAACTTTTCACTAAATAGGCAGGCCAGTTTCGAGCTGACCGGGCGAGGGGCACTCCGCTGAAGCTGTTGATGGCCGACGTGTTCAACCAGTTTTTGGTCGAATCCACCGGCTTTGCATATTTCTTCAGCAAATTCCAGGTAGCTTACTCCTGGCCCAGTATTTGTAACGTGGAAGATACTCGGCATATCGAGCTCGACCAGCTCGCGAAGCCGTCGAGCCAGGTCTTCGGCAAATGTCGGCGTTCCGAATGAATCGGAGATCGCCTTGATCGTCTTTCCCTCTATAAGCAGCCGCGGCATCACGCTTAGAAAGTTTGTTCCATGGTGTCCGTAGATCCAGCCCGAACGGACAATTATCGACGCCGCATTCGCGCGTCTGGCCAGCAGCTCGCCTTCATACTTTGTTTCCGCGTAAACGCCCTGCGGTTTAGGGGTGTCTCGCTGCGTGTAGAATCCCGATTTTGAACCGTCAAAAACGTAGTCGGTCGAAATAGTCAAAAATCGCGAATCACTCGTTTGCGAGGCGAGAGCAAGATTGTTGACACCAGCGGCGTTTGCCCGATATGAGGCTTCGGGGTTTGACTCGGCACCATCGACATCGGTGTAGGCAGCACAATTCAGAACCGCCTCGGGCCGGTATTTTTTAAATGCGGAATTTACCGCGGCCTGATCGGCGATGTCTAGTTCCGACCTCGTTAGGGGAACCACGACGTCGCCCACGGATCGACAATGGAGTATCGCCGCTCTGGCAACCATGCCATTCGCACCTGTTATCAGGACCCTCATGCCCGCGACTCCTGTTGCTCTCGCTCGCCGTACATTTTCTGGTAATAGTCGCGGTATTCGCCGTTGCGGATGTGGTCGACCCACGCCTGATTTTGGCTGTACCACCGGACAGTTCTCTCGAGCCCTTCTTTCCAACCAACTGCCGGTTTCCAATCAAGCTGCGTCTCAGCCTTTTGCGGGTCGATGGCGTATCGTCGATCATGACCGAGGCGGTCAGCGACATATGTTATCAGGCTCTGCGGCTTGCCGAGCACATCCAGGATGGCGGTCACGACTTCGATATTTGTACGTTCATTTCGCGATCCGATATTGTAGGCCTCGCCGGAAACGCCGCATTTATAAGCCTTCCAGATCGCCGAGCAATGGTCATCGACAAATATCCAATCGCGAACATTTTTACCGTCGCCATAAACCGGCAGCGGCTCATCGTGCATTGCGTTGGCGATCATGAGCGGGATAAGCTTCTCCGGAAATTGATGCGGCCCATAATTATTGCCGCAACGAGTTATGACCGTATCGACCCCAAACGTCTCGGCGGCCGCACGTATGACATGCTCGGCTGAGGCCTTGGACGCCGCATAGGGCGAATTTGGTTTTAGAGGTGATTCCTCGGTAAAATAGTCGCCGCTGTCATCGGCCAAACTGCCCATTACTTCGTCCGTCGAGATCTGGACAAATCTACGCACGCCTCGCTCACGTGCAGCGTCAAGCAAAACCTGCGTGCCGATCACGTTTGTCCGCAAAAACTCAGCCGCCGAAGCGATGCTGCGGTCAACATGCGACTCAGCCGCAAAGTTAAATATCGCATCACAATCAGCCGGCAACGCGGCCATCACCGCGGCCGGATCGCATATGTCGCCCTGGACAAATTTGTGCCGGGCCGGATCAACGCCTGCAAGATTTTCCAGGTTTCCGGCATAGGTCAGGGCGTCGAGATCGACGATCGAAACGTCAAGCTGCTGCTCGAGGACCATTCGAACGAAGGCTGAACCTATAAATCCGGCTCCGCCGGTTACGAAAATTGATGCCATGGATATTTTTCTAATCTCGCAAATTACGTGGGCCGTTCACGACGACACTCCTACTCATCCAAACGTCGCATCTGCTTGAGCATCATGTCCGCGTGTTGCTTCGGCGAATTAATATTCCTAAGCACGATCTTGCCGCCCTCTTCGCTGGCGTTATCGATCACCAGATCGCCGAATCCCAGCAAACGCTGAACTGCCGAGGTTGCGACCGTCACATCCTGAATACGTCTGAGTGGGATATTCCGCGTGGTCCGCCCGATCAGGCCCGAATCGACCTGGATCTGCGAGCTTGTCAGAGAGTACTTCACCAGTCTCGCTTTAGCGTGGTAAAAAGCTGGTATCAGAAAAAGCAAAAGTCCAAAAAGGATGGAGATCCATGCAGGCACGCTGAAAAGGCTCAGGATAGCGACAAGAAATAGTGCGCCAAATGCGGCAAGCACATATCCGATCTTTACAAACATCAATGTTGGCCCAATGATAAATATTGCCTCGTCATTCCCGTCGCCTGCAACTCTGTCGATGGCCTTCCCTTCAGGTAGGTTTCGCGCGGCAACACGAGTTTCCTCTTCGTTTTCCAGCAATTCACCGCATTTGCGGCAATATTTTGCGGTCTCCGAATTATTTGTTCCGCATTTAGTGCAATACATAATTTTGATCCGGCGAATCGAAGCCACTTGGGATACGCTTATTTCTTGAGAATTATAGCAGGATTATTCGAAACGGGTTTATACTTCGATTTAATACTATCGATCGATATAAGGGGGTTTGAATGAGAGTCCGATTTACTATTCTGGTTTTCTTTTTCCTGGCAGCATTCACGATTCGACCGTTGGCGCAAAGCCGATGGCTGGCAGATTTCGGAACCAAAGCCGGTACGGGGCAGCTATTCGGGCAACGCGCGTCTGATGCCGAACTCGATGCGCAGATCAGGGGTTTCGAGTCATTTGGCAACGGAGCTGGTATTGCGTTTACACGCGAGGCGATCTTTTGGACATACGATGATGGCCGGAATTGGTCAGAGATCAGATCTTCCAGGAGTGCTGCCGAGTCTATCGCTCAGGTGCATTTCACGACTGCCGGTTCGGGCTGGGTTCTTCTCGCGGATGTCGAAGGATCGCGACTTGGTGTCCAACAAACCGAGGATGGCGGCCGAACGTGGATGCTTCACCCGATCGCCCTCAGCCCGTCCGAACTGCGTGAAGCCAGCATCGAGAACGCGTCGCTCCGGCTCTCGTCAACGGGTGAATGGGAACTGTTGGTCCCAATACAAACGAGCTCAAATTTCAAAGGTTCAGTGATGTTCGCAACGCGCGAATGGACCGAGTGGGAAATGCGTTCGCGGAGCGTCGTACCGAATACTACCGAAGTGGATCCGAAAAACGCAGGTATCTCAGGCGGATGGACGCTCAAAACTGAAGGCACTTGTCTCGGAACAAAATCCGGCTGTGTTCAGGAAACTCATCTCTACAACTCCGCGGGTGAGATCACGCCGCCGCAGATCGAAGCGATCGCGAGTGTTGAACGTGAGGCTGCAGCTAGAGACGCAGCTGCGATGTTCGCCGCGGGACTGGGAGGCTCCACTCGGATAAGTACAAATAAGGGGTTTGATAAGTGCACCGCCTTTTCGACCTCGCAGGCCCAAATATGGTGGGACAACTCGCCCTACTACAACGTCAACATTTACATGAGCGGACGAAACCGCGCGTGCACTACACAGCCGTTCAATGGTAATGCGGCGTGGCTAACTCAGGTCAACGCAATGGGCTGGGGCCTCATACCGACCGTCGTCGGCTATCAGAGCCCGTGCACTTCGTCGGCGACGACCGCAAAGCTCAGTTACGACTCGGCAACCGCCGAACAGCAGGGCCGCGGCGAAGCCGATATTGCTGTTAATGACGCGGCCGTGATCGGCCTATCAGCCGGCTCGATCCTCTATTACGACATGGAGCGTTACGACCCGCCAAACCCTGACACGCTCGGGTGCGAACCGGCAACTCGCGCCTTCCTAAAAGGGTGGACCGATAGGATCCACGAGCTTGGATATAAATCGGGCACGTACGGCTCGCCTTTCAACGCACAGAACCACTGGGTCAACCTTCCGCCGGCGAGCAAGATGGACGTGGTCTGGCTGGCAAACTGGGACAATCGGCCGACCGTGTGGTTCTTCAATTCGTTCCAATCGTTCCCGTCCAGCGTCTGGCCCGATCACCAGCGAGTGAAGCAGTATTTTAACGGGACCGAATCGTGGGGCGGCCTGTCGTTCAACATCGATCGCGACATTTCGGACGCCCCGGTCGCCGGTATCGCGATCGCGGCCAACAAACATGCCGATTTTGACGGCGACGGGAAATCGGACGTAAGCGTTTTTCGTCCCGCCGACGGCGTGTGGTACGTCCTTTCGAGCTTAAATTCCGCGTATTCCGGAACCGGTTTTGGAATTGGTTCCGACGTGCTCACACCCGGAGATTTTGATGGTGACGGGAAGACCGACTATTCTGTTTTCCGTCCGTCGGACGGAACCTGGTACACGCTGTCCAAAGCAGCCACATTCAATTCCAGACAATTCGGCGCAAGTGGTGACGTTCCGGTTCCAGCTGACTATAACGGAGACGGCAAAACTGACATCGCGGTGTTTCGCCCATCGAATGGATACTGGTATATCGCCAACTCCGACAGTCTCGCGACCAACACGTTCATTCAATTTGGACAGGCCGGCGATAAACCCGTGCCCGGTGACTATGACGGGGACGGCAAGACGGAACTCGCGGTATACCGGCCATCCGATGGTACCTGGTACATCATGAAGATCGCCGATCTCAGTTTTTATGCGGTCAGATTCGGTATTGCAGCGGACCGGCCGGTTCAAGGTGATTATGACGGCGACGGCAAGACCGATCAGGCCGTTTACCGCGACGGCACCTGGTATCTGCTGCAAACGTCAGCCGGTTTTTCAGCGGTTCAGTTCGGCTTGGCCGACGATCTACCGGCAACCGGTGATTTTGACGGTGACGGTAAAGCAGATATCACGGTCTTTCGGCCGTCGACTGGTTTGTGGTATTCGTCGCGAAGCCAGGCTGGCTTTTCGGCAGTCGGCTTCGGACAAAATGGAGATCGACCGGTGGAGAACGCTTACTTCGCACAGTGACGGCCGGTAACTGATAATATGTTGAAAATCACCCTGAGAATCGTCGCGGGCCTTTTTGCTCTCGTCGTTATCTGCATAACCGGATTCATGCTGATGTTTACGGCGTCGAAACTAGATGTCACAAACGTAGCCGTGGGTGACCTGCCCCCCGCATCGCCACCGGCGGGTATGTCTATCAGCGTGATGCCGACCGGATCGATGGAGAGCCGTGCAGCGCTCGCGTTCCGTGGCGGTTCGTGGAACGATATCAGAAAGTTTTCGATGACAGCATTCTTCGTCCGCCATCCAAAAGGCGATCTCCTGATCGATACCGGCTTTGGAAAGAACGTCGATAACCACATCAAAATGCTCCCGTCGATCATGCAGAACTTGACGACTTACACTAAGGGCACTTCCGCCGCTGAACAAATGCGGGCATCCGGTTCCGATCCGACGAAACTCGCAGGCGTGATCTTAACTCATGCCCATTGGGACCATGTCAGCGGGCTCGACGAATTTGCGGGCGTCCCGGTTCTTGTGGATGCCGCCGAAACTGAATTGATCGGCCAGAAAACGTTCAAGACGGAATTGCTGAACAGCTTTGCTAACTTGAATTACAAGCAATATGAGTTTGAGGGCGGACCGTATCTCGGATTTCCAAAAAGTCACGATGTGTATGGAGACGGCTCAGTTGTTATCGTTCCTTCGCCCGGTCACACGCCGGGTTCGGTCGTAGTTTTCGTAACGCTGCCTTCGGGTACGCGCTACGCTCTGCTTGGCGATCTCGTCTGGCAAAACGAGGGGTTCGAGATACCGGCCGAGCGTCCGTGGCCGATCCGTCGCCTAATCGGCGAGGACGACTCGCAGGTCCGCGAAAATATTGGCCGTGTTAGGGCAATTCATAAGAAATATCCGCAAATAAAGCTGCTTCCAGCTCATGACGCGGGAGCCTTTAGAATGCTCCCGCTTCTCCCGGCAACCGCCCGCTAGGGCCAGAATTCATTTAGGCAGTCTGACTAAACGGTCCTCGGTAGACGGTCCGGACACAAGCCGCATCACCGCGTGGCCTATTACAACCGCGAGAACATAGGTTACGGAATCGGCAATAAGAGGAGCCACGCCGGGAGCAAAAACCATCCACTCGGGAAATGTCACAGCATACACGTAGTCCCGCGGCGGCCCTATGACGGCCACAATCCCAACAAATATCGCCAAGCCCCGCCACCCGAACCGACGAGTCAATCTCCAGGTGACCAGATAGATCGGCGCCAAGGTAACTGCGAGTCCAAAATAGAATATAGGCAGGAAATAAGCCGAGGGAGCGAATGGTATGTGCCACCATTCGAGGGATTCGCAGAGGACTATGGCGCCAAGACCCATCAGCGAGGCGGCTAAACCACCGACGAGTGATCCGGCCACGCGGCGAAAGCTCGCCCGAGTAAAGTAGATAACTATGATAAACGAGATCAAATATAGACCGCTCACCAAAAGCATCTCTTGTGTTGTCATTGTGACGACTATCGTACAGCGAAATGGGATCTGCGGTACAGGCAGAACAATCCCTGAAGAGAGGCAACCGACGCGTCGATTTCGCAAAAACTTAATAGAATTGTAAAATCAGAGTTTTGCCGCTGATGCGGATCACGCTCTTATGTTACAAGCTGGAATAGTTGGCCTGCCCAACGTTGGAAAATCGACACTCTTTAATGCCCTGACCGCTCAGGAATCGGCGCTGGCGGCAAATTATCCTTTTGCGACCATCGAGCCGAATGTCGGTATGGTCGCTGTGCCGGACGAGCGGCTTGCGGTTCTTGAAAAACTGAACAAAGCGCAAAAGACGGTGCCGGCGATGGTCGAGTTTTTGGACATTGCGGGCCTTGTTCGGGGAGCGTCAAAAGGTGAGGGTCTGGGAAACCAGTTTCTCGCCAACATCCGCGAAACACACGCCATTATCCAGGTAGTCCGGTGCTTTGACGACGACAACATCATCCATGTCGAAGGCTCGGTCAATCCCGTTCGCGATATCGAGACAATCCAGATCGAACTCGCCCTCGCCGATCTTGCCTCAGCCGCAAAACGCCGTGATAAGGCAGCGAGAGCCGTAAAAGCGTCCGGCGATAAAGCAGCAAAGATCGAGATCGAGATATTGGACAAGATACAGCCGTTTCTCGAAGAGGGCCGCCCCGCCCGTGCCGCCGACCTCAGCGATGACGAACGTGCATTACTCAAAACCTGGTTCTTTCTGTCGACCAAGCCGACCATCTACGCCGCTAACGTCGATGAAGAAACGCTCGCCGACCCGGAAAGCAACCTGCACGTTCAGGCCGTGATGAAACACGCCGCCAGCGAGAACGCCGATGTGGTTGTCATCTGTGCCAAACTCGAAGCCGAGCTCGTGGCCCTCGACCCCGAAGAACGAGACGAATATTTAAAGGATCTTGGTCTGAATTCCAGCGGTGTCGACAAGCTCATCAAGGCCGCCTACCACATGCTCGGCCTGATGTCGTTCCTGACCGCCGGTGAAAAAGAGGTCCGTGCATGGACGATCCCGATAGGCACTAAGGCCCCGCAGGCCGCCGGTGAGATCCACACAGACATCGAACGCGGCTTTATCCGCGCCGAGATCATTGGCTACGATGACCTGGTCGCCTGCGGCAGCAGAAAAGCGGCCAGCGAGAAAGGCCTTGCCCGTCTCGAGGGCAAAGAGTATGTCATGCAGGACGGCGATGTCGTCGATTTCCGGTTCAACGTGTAGCAGCCAACTTCTCCATTACTTTGCACGGACAATGAGCCTAGAAAAAAATATGAAGCTGATGATAAGCTTTGCTCGACATACGTGTCGAATACGCATCCATTTGACGAGAGGTAATAGTCATGGCATTTCACTGGCATAACAAGTCCATCGGTGAAAGAACTTTTGGACAAAAGATCGCCGATTCCGTCGCTAACGGCATGGGATCGTGGGCCTTCATTATAATTCAGTCCATAATTGTGGCGATATGGATCGCCCTGAACTTGATCGGGTGGCATTTGCAATGGGATGTCTATCCGTTTATTCTCCTCAACCTTGTATTTTCGACCCAAGCCGCCTACGCAGCTCCGATCATCATGATGAGCCAGAACCGCTCAGCCGACAGGGACCGTCTTCATGCCGACGCCGACTACCAAACCAACCTCGAGGCTAAAAAAGAGATCGAAGAACTAATGAATTTTCTGAATAGGATCGATGTTGAAAAACTGGACAAAATAATCGACCTTTTAGAAGGTCTAAAAAGTTCGAAGGCTAAATAGATCCTCCTCGCATTGCAAGCAGATTTTTCTTCACAAAGTTATCGCCATCCGATATATTAAACATTGTTGGCTCGAATTGTTTTCGGGCAAACGTGAGGCGAACTAACCCGCATCTCACAAACCTAAAGGCATTCTGAAATGACTTTCAGATATCGAAAATCAAAAACCAAGGGGGCTACCTATGAACAAGCTAATTTACGCAGTTGGACTGACGCTTATCCTTTGCGGAGCGCTGATGGCGCAAAAGAGTGTCAATACGAACACTTCCGCCAGGGGCGGCCAGAGCACAAATGCAGGATCGTTTATCGCATCCGGAACGCAGGTTTCGGGTCAATTGCAAAACTCGCTGGATGTTAAAAAGGCAAAGGTCGGTGACCAGGTGCTATTGAAAACAACCAATACCATAAAGCAAAACGGCCAGGTCGTTATTGCCAAAGGCTCGACACTGGTCGGCCACGTGACCGACGTTGCAAAACAGGTCAAGGGAACGGCAGGGTCGAGTATTGGAGTTGTTTTTGACAGCATCGGGCAAGGCCGGGGCCAGATACCGATCAATGCCTCGATCACCTCTGTCTTTCAAGCCGCAACCGCGGCGTCGTTCGACAGCATGGATAATTCGGCTGTGATGTCATCGTCCGGCCAGACATCGGCAAGATCGTCATCAAGCGGCGGCGGCGGACTACTGGGCGGTGTCACAAACACGGTTGGCGGTGTCGCCAGTTCAGCTACGCAGACTGTCGGAGGCATTGGCAATTCGGCAACGCAGACGGTAGGTGGTTTGACCAACACTGTCGGCCAAACCGCGGGCAGCGCCACTGGCTCACTTGCCGGATCGGTTCGCGGATTGTCGATCTCACAGGCGGGGGGAACCTCGGCCCAGGGAGGCTCGACATTATCTGTGTCCAACGGAAATCTCCATCTTGATAAAGGGACCACATTCAATCTAAGTGTTTCTAATTCAACCTCCGTCGGAAAGAACTGAGGATAACCAACTCATTTAATCAACGTGAAAGGCTTCGCACAGAGCGGGGCCTTTTTTAACATTTCGTGGTACAGTTTCCAAAAATACTGCGTCACATGCGGTAATGAACAGTACGCATTCGCGAAGCGACGTAATGATACCTATGAGTAAGGAACCTTTGGGTCGTGTTGTCGGTTTGCTGTAATTGCGCTGTTATTCGACTTTTTTAGTAGCTTGTCAGGGGCCACGAAGCCCGAACATCAGCCTTTCAAAGGCAATATATCCCAGGAGATCACAAGTGAGAAAGAACCTTTTAATTGTTGGCATTTTTACATTAGCCGCTTTGATCACGTCGGGCTGCGGCGGCGGAAGTACGACGAGCAACGTAGCTAATACCAAACCGTCAAAGAGCATGACCATCATCAGCGGTTCCGCCGGAAATGGATTAACGGTTTCGCTGGCTAATGCCGATGGCATCGTTCACCGCGGGCCGCAGGATTTTACGATGACCTTTTTCGATCCCACCGGTAAGGCAGCGAATGTAACCTCGGCCACGCTCACGTTTCATGTCGGCCCGTTCGGCAGCATGCCCGAGGAGAATATCAAAACGACTTTCTCACCAACGGGTGTACCGGGCTCTTTTCACGGAAAAGCTGAACTTATGAGGCTTGGCGAATGGGAAGCTCAGGTCACGTACGACGGATCGGCCGGTCAAGGAACCTTTACGCTGCCTATCGTGGTTAAATAGGCAATTGATAGACCCCTGACGAGCCGAACCTGTCGACGTATCCTCATGCCTCGGTCGAAATCAACGCGACGAACGATGCCACCGGTGACCTGATCGTCCATGAACTTCGAACCGGGCTTGGACCGCTCGGCCGCTTTGGCGGGTCATCATGAGAGGCTCTTGCGACTGCGACGTTTCGCCGCATCGGCGTCGGCTACTGCCGTGAGCTTACTTTATCGGCCGATCAAAACCGGGATGTCGAATAAGATCGTATTCAATCCGTATACTCAGCTAGTTCGGTACCATGACAAGCCGGACGAGTGGCATTTTTTGTCGCCGATCCCCGGCAAAGGGTTACAAGATCTGGTTCTAGCCCGATCTAAATATCCGAGATTGTACGGACTATTGGAGGAGATCGGAGGGGCCGGCCTTGCACTCATTGATATTGACAACGATCTCGACCTCGAAGACCGAATTCTTTTGGGCGATCACGGTGTACTGGTTGATGCCGGATCGAAGCCAAACAAAACGCTTTTCTCGTGTCACATAAACAGCGTGGAGGAGTTCGTCGACGACCCACCGGACGACTTGATGGTTAATCCGACAATGCTGTTTGAGGGTTTCGATCTCGCAAAATTTCGAAGTTGGGCAGGCGAAAGAAATCTCTCGCCTTATCTGCCCTCTGTCTGGATAACCGACACAACTACCGGGCTGCGATCCGGATACTGGCTGGAGAGCGGCCAAGCTATCGATGTGGGTCGCCTTACTCCGGGCGAGGCGCCGATCTTAGATTTAGAGCCTACTCTCCGGTCAAAATTGTTGGCCGCACAAGTGATCGTTTCGGCATCACGTTTTGAGTTGAAGAATCGTGAAACGCGAATTAGAGTAGCTGAAACCAGCCAGTCTTTTTTGAGCGCCGGGTATTCTATTTTTCGTAACGTAATTCCGAAAGCCCAAATTGGCGCTCTACAGAATTTTTACCGGGAGTTCGAACGCGAAGGCTTTATGACACTCGGTGATGGTCAGGTGGCCCGTCGCTTCGTAGCTCCGCGCGAGCCGCTCGCCGGCACGATCCACCAGGATCTGGCAGAATTGATTTGCAAGATCGCAGGTGTTCCCGTAAAGCCCACATATTGTTATGTTGCGTCCTATCTGGAGGGAGCTAGTCTCAGCCCTCATGTCGATCGGCCTCAATGCGAATATAGTTTTTCGCTGCAAGTAGATTATCAGCCGGAACAGCATGGCGGAATCTCGCCATGGCCGCTCTACTTCTCAGATACCGAACGAAGTTACGAAAGGTCCGCTAATCTGTCTAATGGCGACTGTGTTGCGTATAAGGGGTGCGATCTTGTGCATTATCGAAATGAATTGCCGCCCGGGCATCGCTCGACGTCGCTCTTTTTGCATTACGTTCCGGCCAGTTTTCAAGGTAGTTTGGACTAGCATTCTCTAACAACTAAAGTCATATTTTGTAAGGGTCGGTACATACGTATCTGATCTTTCCAATCTGTGCGCAGTATTGTACACGACATGTAGTATTGTGATATGTTTTACCCACAAGCGATAGTCTAATCAACTCGTGAGGGGCTGACCCCATACTCTATTCTATGTATCCAAAAGCACGTTCTGAGAATCTGGTTGTTCAGGAAATGGACGATGAAACTTTGGTTTATGATCTTAAGACGCATGAGGCGCATTGCCTTAATAAAACGGCAGCGTTCGTTTGGAACAACTGCAGCGGTAACAGGTCGATAGATGAGATAGCCCGGTCCGTGGAATCTAAATTCGGTCATCCGGTCGACGGCGATCTTGTTCGGCTGGCGATAAAGCAGCTTGAAGACAAAGGACTTTTGAAAGAAAGCGGCATAAGCGGCCTCGCCATGCCGAGCCGAAGGGAATTGATCAAAAAGATCGGGATCGCATCTGCGATCGCGATCCCGATCGTGGCATCTCTGGTAGCTCCTGTCGGGGTGATGGCAGCTTCGTGTACCTGTACGACTCCTGGAAATTGCATTACGCAGTCATCTTGCCCGTCAACTGTCAATTGCAATGCCAGCCATCAATGCGCTCCTTAGCGGATAGGTTATTGTCCGGTTATTCCAAATAGTTTCTAATCGGACCGGCCCCGCGGATGCCAATGCATCAGCAGTGCCGGTCTGTTTCTATATGCCCATGGTAATCAATAAGGCTGGGCCATACGGCAAAGAAACGGTCGTCTGTTGCTTCGGCTTGATCGACTTGGGAATAAGGAATATTGACCTGACGTGGCCGGGAAATTGAAAGTATGCCCTCGGTAGGATTCGAACCTACAACCAACGGATTATGAGTCCGCTGCTCTAACCGTTGAGCTACAAGGGCATAACTCAAATAGTGTAAATTATTCTATTTTTTCCCGCAAACATCAGTCTCAAGCAGGCGGCGCGTTAAGAGAAAAGTGCTCGAAAGATGGCGGCGTCTCGGATGCGGGCTTCCTTTCCGGCGACCGTGGCGGCGGCCTCGGCTGCGGATTCGCCGAATTGAGCCTGGAGAGCGTCTGCTATATCGTTTCCCGTCACGCCCAGCAGCATTTGCTCCAGAACGATAATATCTACATCCCCAAAGTCCGGAATACCCAGTGCAGTGGCATTTCCGACGCTCAGGACACGCGTATTGGCAAGTTCGTGGGTCCAATCGAGAACTTTCTCAAGCGGGTCTGCATCGGGAAAGCGCTGCCGAATGAGCGACAAGATCGCCTCACGCCCGTCGACATTGAGCAGCAGTGCGAGAAAGAACCTGAGTTCGGCGTCAGTCACCAGGCCGCGGCGTTCGACAATAGCGTCGATCGTGTCTAGTCGGTCAAAAACCGCCCGCAGCACCTCGGCCTCGATACCGTGATGCTCCCCTGCGATATCGAGAAACATCCGGAAACGGTCCGCTGGGGCTTCGAGCTTAAAGAGCTGATCGACGCTGTTTGAACTAAGGACGCGGCGAAGGTTGGAGAGCAGCCCAAAGACAGTTTGGAAGTCGCATTCAGCCAGCCACGCCCCGATCATCCGGTCGGCGTCGGGGTGTTTTGCGCGGATCAGAGCCATGGCAAGCTGCGTTTTCTTTGTAACGGTTTCCTGTTCGAAATACGGGTCGACGGCGAGCGACGGTTTGAAGTAATTGTACTGCGGCAGGTCCAGCGGGCTGCGGTCAGTTCGTACGACTATCGTCACCGATGGCTGGTCGAGATGGAACAGCGAGTGAATGTAGGCCCGGCCCGGCAAGATCTCCTGTACGTCGCCGACTGTGAGCAGCTCACACTTCCGCAACGTCATCGATCCGATCTCGGTAAATGCATTGACGCGTTTCTCGCGATCGAACCCATACCAGCTATGGATGCTGGAACCGTGCATCACCTGAAACGCCCCGCAAAAACCGTGCTGGTGGATCGACGTCGTTCCTTCGAACCAAAAATAGAGATCGATATGAAAACGCGGGCCCGAGTAGACAGTTAGCGGTGGATCGCCAAATTTACCGCTTATATCGCGTTGGCGAGGCAGCTCGGTCTCACCCAAAGCCCATTCGACGACTTCCCAAACGTTTGTTTTCGACGGTAGATCCGCCCGCCGCAATCCGTCGGCCGCGAGAGAAGGCAACAGCGACTCGTCATAATGCACTCGACGCCATTTATCCTCGATCTCGCGTCCGAGTTCTTGAAAAATTTCCATTAGAGTTGCGGGTCCACGTCGTTGAAGGTTGGAGGCGGCGGTACCGGCATAGGTTCGGGATCATCCGGTATTCGGGAGACAAGTTTTAATAGAAAAAACATTCCGACAAAACTCAGCCCCATGCAGGCGAATGTAATGAACATTGCCGGCGTTGATAGCTCCGCTTGCAAGTCGGCCTGTTTGGTGCCCGTGGCAAGGTATACGATCGCCAACGCAAGCCCGAGCACTATCGGCAGTACCCATTGAAAACCGAACCCGACGCCCAATGCCAGCAGGGCCCAGAGCGCCGCATTGCGGTTGTATTCACGTGCGGTTTTTACAATGTGATAAGTCGCCACAATTATTACGGCGAGGCCAAGCAGCTGTAAGATCATAAGCCATCCTCAAATTTCGGTTTCGCACCGCTTACCTTTCGGTAAATACCGTCCGACATTACGTTGTGTCCGAAGCCGCAGTCGGCATCCGAACCTTCCTGAGATACCTTTATCGTGCCGGGCCGGACAAATTTGATCGTGATCGTGCATTTTCCGGTTCCGGGCGAAGCATAGATCGCTACGTCGCCTTTTATCACGGCGTGCCCGTCGAGTTCGCCAATGTTCGCTAAAAGATCGCCCTTGACCGTATACGGATAAACAAGGTCCATCGCGACACGAAGTCTGCCGCCGCCAAGGGCAAGGATCTTGACCTCGTCGAACGATCCTTTGTACTTCCCGGTGAAATTCATCCGAAATGTTCCGTTCACCTCCGCGGCCGGCACGCTTGAGCGGGATTTTTGCGCGATCACCATGCCCCCGAAAATCATCACACAACAGAGGGTGATCGAAATACGACAGATCGGTTTAAGCATAATTATCCTTTTCGATAAACCTATATATCTGCTATATTTGCCTAACTCTTCCGTAAATTCAAACGACCAAAAGGGGAATATTGATGAGCGCTGTTATAGACCCAAGAGCCGGACGCGAATTTTTCGGCCATCCAAAAGGACTTCCGACCTTGTTCATGACCGAGATGTGGGAACGGTTTTCGTTCTACGGCATCCGGCCACTGCTGATCCTGTTCATGACCGCCACGCTCATGAACGGTGGCTTTGGATTCGAACGGCCCAAAGCTGCGGCGATCGTCGGCATATACGCTGCCAGCGTATATCTCTCGTCGCTGCCGGGCGGATGGATCGCCGATCGCCTGCTGGGTCTCAGGCGAGCGATCATGTACGGAGCCGTGCTGATCACCTCAGGCCATCTCTCGATCGGTTTATCGGGATTTTTTGGTGGGAAGATCCTGTTCTTTATTGGCCTGATCCTTATCGTTCTCGGTACGGGTTTGCTCAAACCAAATATCTCGGCGATCGTCGGCGACCTTTATCCGGAAGGCGGCGAACGGCGTGACGCGGGATTTTCGATCTTCTATATGGGCATCAATATGGGTGCCACGTTCGGACAGATCGTTACTGGGTTTCTCGGCGAAAATTACGGTTTTCACTGGGGATTTGGCGCGGCTGGGATAGGCATGATGGCTGGCTTGATCTGGTTTGCGGTCCGTTCGCGAACGACGCTCGGGAACATCGGACTCGAACGCAGTCGTGACCCGGACCCGACGATCCAGGCCGGAAAAGAAAACATGGTCAAGATAGTTGTTGGGGTCGGCTTGGCCTTAATCACTCTGATGGTGATCTTGACCGCCACCGGCGTCATCGTTTTGGATCCGCAAGTGGTCGGTGGCTACATGCTCTATGTATTGGTGGGACTTGCGATCGCATTCTTTGTGTTCATGTTCGTGGCCGGCAAACTCAGCAGCGATGAGAAAAAACGTGTGGTCGTTATTGGCGTCCTGTTTATCTTCGCGGCGATCTTTTGGGCGGCATTTGAACAGGCTCCGACCTCGCTCAATCTGTTTGCAAAGGATTTTACCGAACGTCACATAGGCTCTTTCGAGGTGCCCGCCCTGTGGTTCCAATCGATCAACTCATTCCTGATCATCGTATTTGCTCCGGTATTCGCAGGGATCTGGACGTGGTTCGGATCGAGGAATATCAGCATATCGGCCCCGGCAAAGTTCGCTCTCGGCCTCTTCCTGGCCGGCGTCGGATTTTTCATAATGATCTTCCCCGCCAATATGCTTGTGGCGAGCGGTGGTGCGATCAAGGTTGCTGCATGGTGGCTGGCATTCAGCTATCTCTTCCAAACCTTCGGTGAGCTGTTGCTCAGTCCTGTAGGTTTATCGTCGATGACAAAACTCGCGCCTCGCCGTTTTGTCGGCCAAATGATGGGGATTTGGTTCCTTGCCGCGTCGGTTGGCAATCTGATCGCTGGCCTCGTGGGCGGCAGCGTCGACCCCGAGAAACTGGAGCAGACTCCGACGCTATTCACTTGGACGACAATTGCGCTTTTTGTATCGGCCGTAATTTTGGGCCTGCTGGCAATCCCGATTTCGCGAATGATGCGTAATGTGGAAGACGAAAAGTTCGAAAGTGCCGAACCGGCCGGGCCGTAAGGCGGTATTAATTTCTGTATCTAAAAAAAGCCGCCCGCCTAGATCCGGGTGGCTTTTTGCATGGTGGACTCCATGTCTTAACTTTGTGTCCTTTGTGTTAATACAGTTTTCAACACAGAGGACACAAAGTGCGGACACAGAGATCACTAAGAAATTCAAGGACCAATTACCTTAGATCATCGGCAATATCAGTTTCACCTCCGCGATGTCGGCCAGGGCAGCGAGTTTGTCGAGGGCGATACGGCCAATGACGATCGCCTTACCCTTTTCCGCGGTTAGCTCAAAACCAGCGGCCTTCAGTTTTTCGAGGACCTCCGGTGATCTGTCGATCAGTTCGATCCGGATGTCGGCCTTGCCGTCGCGGACGAACATTGTCTCGTTCGGGGCGGGTTTGGTGTAGCCTTTTTCAAGTCGCGTAACGACCGCGTAGAGCCAAAACTGAAGCTTGTCTGCCAGAGCAGCCCGACGTTTTTCCTCGGGGGTCAGAGGTCCAACCTTCATCTTCTCGATCGTGACCCCAATGTTGGGAGCAGGCGTTGCCACCGCACTAGTGGCAGTAGCAGATGTGCCGAAGTTGTATGTGATAACACCGCTGATCTTTACAGGTTTTCCGCTCAACATGGTCGGTGAGAATTTCCCCGCACTTGCCGCTTGTTCGGCGGCAGAGCGGAGTAGCGGATGACCGGAAACCGCGTTCGCGGAAATGACATTTCCAGACTCATCGACCGTTATCTGAACGGATACGGCTCCCGAGGCCCGCACAGCGCTTGCCCCCGCGGGATACGCGGGCTGCGGAAGACTCGTGGCCTTTCCATTCAAGACACCGCCCGAGATCATGCTGGGGCTGCCCACTGTCAGCGGAGTCGCTGGTGCAGCGTCTAAACCGTCAATGGTAAATGTGCTCTCAGAGCTTCCAACTCCGTCCCCGGTACCATTACCCGAACCGCGGCCGGACCCGTAACCAAATCCACTGCCATTTCCGCTGCCGCTTCCGCGTCCACTGCTCGTGCCGGATGGCCTTTTGGACTTTGTCTTTTTGGCGGTTGTTGAAACGGAGGAACTCGATGTATTTACTACTACAAGGTTTTGTGCCGACCGGGCGTTCAAAGGTAGTGAGCTGATGTCGCCGGAGGTTACATTGACCGTTTGTTGGGAGTTTCCACCGCCGCCGCCACTTACCGACCCCCGACCAGAGCCGGTCCCACCCGAACCAGTTCCATTTGATAAGCCAGCTCCATTTGCGTTGCCCCATTTGCCGTATGTCTTCGGCACTTTTGCACCCGTAGTCCCTTCTGGAGCCTCGACAGGCACTTCAACGGTCCTCGGGTTGCCGCTCGGGTTGACGACGCGGTCTTCAACGGCGACAAACGATGTGAACGAGGACATGATCCGAAATTCGAGGGCGAGATTAGTTATCTGCTTTTCGAAGTCGGTTCTTTTAGCCGAAGTACTCGTCTTGAGACTGTCGCTCGACATGTCGTCGATCCGCTGCCGGGCCCAGAGGGTTGCGAGGACGTCATTTGCTGCATCCGACTCGGGTAAATTGACGTTGATGGAACGTTCATAGGCCTGTCCGGCGACCTTGCCTTTTAGTTTTATGGTGCCGCTTGCGGGGCCGGTATAACGTCCGTGGATGATAACCGGCTTTGCCGAGAAAAGGTCGGTCAGGCGGTTTGGGTAGACATCAGCGACGGGCATGCCGTTCCAATCGATCGAGAGGTCGGTCAAAAGCGGCGTTCGGACGCGTTCGTAGAATTTCTTTGCGGCCTTTGATCCGTCGTCCGTGAGCGAAACGTATTCGGCCTCGCCTTTGCCTTCGAGGGCTATCTTATCGAGCAGCGAACGATTGACCGAGCTGCCGATGCCGAACGAAAAGACGCGGGCATTCGGGTGCCGCTGAACCTCGGCGATTATCTGGTCATCGTTGCCGACCTCGCCATCGGTCATAAAACAGACGATCCGCAAATGGTCCGAAGCGTCCGACGGTTCGAGAGCCGCCTTGATCGCGGTCATCATTTCAGTGCCGCCGTAGCCTCGTTGCGAGGCCAGAAATTCCTGTGCTCGTTGAAGATTCGCCTCGGTCGCCGGTACCGGTTGATCGAACAGGATCTGCGTGTCGCCGGCAAACGTTATCAGGTTAAATGTATCGTCCGGATACAATCCGTCGAGTGACAGCTTCATCGCCTCTTTGGCTTTGTCGATCGGAAAACCGCCCATTGAGCCTGAAGTATCAAGCACAAAAACGATCTCCTTTGGCGTTCGGTCTTCGGTTGCGATCTTGTCCGGCGGCTGCAGGATCATTGTAAAAAATCCGCCCCGCTCGTCGCGGTGGGTCATGATGGCGTCTTCGATCCGCTTCCCCGAAACGTCGTAGCGCAGGATAAAGTCCTTGTTTGGAATAACTTTTTCATCGCGCAGCGTGATCTTCGCCGTGTTCGGCGCAAAGTTTATCTGGTCGATGTCATGCGAATTCGACCGGATCTCTTCGACCGGCACGCCCGCATTCAGGTTGACCTCGATCGAGACATCGTGGCCGGCACGCGTCGCGGCGGCCGGCGGCGAGATCTTTCTGGCGTCCGCGACGCCGCCCGGGATATATCGCGGAGCGACCACCATCGGAAAGACAAATTCGTACGCGCCGTCCTCGTATTTGAGAGTTTCGACATAACTGATCTCGATCACAACCCGTTCGCCGGGCATGATGTTGGCGACCGACTGTGTAAAGATATTTGGCCGCTCCTGGTCGAGGAGGCTCGCCGTTTTGCCCTCGGACTTGGCCGCTTCATACGTCGTTCGGGCATCGTCGCGCTTCATTATCTTGCCGCGGATGACGCGGTCGCCCACCGTCATAGTCATATTGTCGACCGCCCCGTTTTGCGAAAGCGGAAACACATAAACCGCCTCGACCGGCTCGGTGAACTTGTTCTCAAATTCCTGTTTGACCGTCACACGGGCCAAAAAGCCGCTGATATCGGCCTTAACCGCCGTACTCTTCAACGGACAAGCCCCAAGGTCCCTGCCTCCCTTGCCCGCCGCATAGAGACTCCCCTCCGTCGTGTTCTGGCCAAAGGCGGCCGCTGAGCACACAAATACCACAAGCAAAAACAACATTTTGCGCATAACAAAACTCCTAAATTTACAGTTTTCTAAATCTCGGGAAGAGAACCCTGGGTCTTTAGCTGATTAGACACACAAAGTCCGGAAAAGGTTCCCTGAGGTCGAAAAAAAGTTGGTGCGGCGTATTTCCTGGACTACGAAACCTGCCGTTTGGACGAGCATCCATGCGGCGTTGTAAGAGGCGAATCCGGGAATTGGAAGAGGAAAACACCGGAATTGGAAGAGGACTGTTACGGTACACTGGTCGACAAATTTCCATCGCGATGATCACGCGCTCAGGCAGCCATCGCGTTCGTTCCGTTCAGTTCGGATCTGGCGGTCGCAGCAAGAACCGCGGCCCCTTTTTGAGCCACCCAAAGTGATGAAAAGGTTCCCCGAGGGCTGGCTTCCTCTACTACCAACGTCGATACGACTTGCCGAGAGGCACGATCGAGCGGGCGATAAAAACGTTGTAATCAATAGTTAACAGGCCCATAATCTAGTCAGGGATCGCCTCACGGCGTTACTTCAAATGGAGAAGGTGCCTTAATCGTCGTTTTTAACGATAGAAATTGGTCTGCAGTCCTTTTCGTCGCTGGCCTCCTGGAATCGTTCGCTGCGCGATTGTCAGTATTATCAAAACATTTCTCGGAAATATCTATGAGATCTAACAAGTGGTTTTCTTTCGTCGCCCTTCTATTTTGCTTAATGCTAACCTCGGTTTCAGTGCGTGCTCAGCAAACAAATATTACCAGTCCGGTAGGAAGCGTTCAATTCGGTGCTTCGGTAACGTCATTGCCAAACGGCAACGTTGTAGTGACCGACCCGTCCTGGGCGCACCCTAACGGCGCAGTTAAAGCTGGGGCGGTCTACTTGTTCAATGGCGCGACGGGAGCCCTTCTGAGCACGCTTACAGGGAGTACCGCGAACGATCTTGTGGGCAGCGGAGGCGTCAGGGTATTGGCCAACGGCAATTTTGTAGTTATTAGTCCAAGTTGGAACGCACCGACCGGGCAGGATGCGGGTGCCGTGACATTCGGCAATAGCTCATTTGGAGTTTCGGGCGAGATTTCGTCTGCGAATTCAGTGACCGGTGAACGCGCCGCAGATCAGGTCGGCAGCGGTGGTGTAACCATTTTGCCCAACGGCAACTATGTTGTGATCAGTCCTCGCTGGAACAATCCGTCTGGCCCCACAACGGAAGCCGGTGCAGTTACATTCGGTAATGGGACAACTGGAGTTACGAGCGTGGTTTCGGCGGCTAATTCACTGGTGGGTGCCGGGCTTAATGACAGGATCGGTCTCCTGGGCGTGACCGCTTTGACCAATGGTAGTTACGTCGTCAACAGTGACGAGTGGGACAATCCGGCCGGTTCGGTGGTGAACGTCGGTGCGATAACCTGGTGCAACGGATCCGGCACCTCCGTCGGTGCGGTGACGACCGGCAATTCGCTGGTCGGATCGAGAACGGGTGACAAAGTGGGCAGTGGCGGAATAACCGTGCTGACCAATGGCAATTATATCTTCAGCAGCCCGATTTGGGACAATCCGACTGGGCCGATCGTAGATGCTGGTGCCGTAACGTGGTGCAGTAGCTCGGGCGGCACGACAGGTGCGGTGACCTCAATCAACTCGTTGGTGGGATTGAGGGCGAACGACCAGGTCGGCAGCGCACCACAGAGGAGCGGCGTTGTGGCGTTAAACAACGGCAATTATGTGGTGGACAGTCCGAATTGGGACAATCCAACCGGTCCGGTCCTGGATGTCGGCGCGGTTACCTGGTGTAATGGCGCGACAGGAACAAGTGGAGCCGTGACGACGGGAAACTCACTTTTTGGATCGACCGCAAATGACGTAGTTGGAAGACTAGGCGTAGCTCCACTCGCCAGTGGAAATTATGTCGTCAGCAGCGATCAGTGGACCAATCCAATAGGGCACGTTTCCAGTGTCGGCGCTGTAACGTGGTGCAACGGCGCAGTCGGAACTGTCGGTGCGGTTACGGCGACAAACTCGCTAGTCGGGTCAACATCGTCGGATCAGGTTGGCGGCAATGGAGTGATCGCTCTAACCAACGGCAATTATGTTATTGCCAGTTCAGCTTGGGACAATCCGATCGGACCAATTAGCAACGTCGGTGCGGTAACCTGGTGCAGCGGATCCGGAGGAACCGTCGGTGTTGTTACTTCGGCAAACTCCCTGGTTGGTTCACGGGCGTCCGACCGCGTCGGCGACATCGGAGTACAAGCACTTACAAATGGCAATTACGTTGTCAGCAGCGATAAATGGGACGATCCGATCGGCCTTATAACCGATGTGGGTGCCGTAACTTGGGGAAATGGTAAGGGCGGAACGGTTGGACCCGTGACGTCGTCGAACTCGCTAGTCGGATCAACTGCGTCAGACAGGGTGGGTACATACCGTGTTACACCGCTGGGGGACGGCAATTATGTAATCAACAGCCCTTATTGGAACAATCCGTTAGGGCCGGTTTCTGATGCCGGAGAGGCAACCTGGGGAAATGGAACAGGCGGAACCGTGGGTGCGGTTACTGCGGCGAATTCACTTGTCGGCACAACAGCAAATGACCAAGTAGGAGTTTCCGTCACACCGGTGGGTAACGACGGGTATGTCGTGTTTATTCCTAGTTTTAACGAACCTTCGGTGGGGGCCGTATCCTATACGAACGGCAAACAGTCCCTGACTGGACCAGTCAGTTCGATCAATAGTGTCATTGCGACTTCGATGGGCAACGGCGACCTTCTAAACTTTTCCTTTGATGCTCTGAATGATCAATTAGTCGTCGGTCGACCACAAGACAACAAAGTCACATTTTTCCGAAAGACTAACTGGTGTGCGTATTCGATAGTTCCGCCTATCAGAAGTTTTCAAACCGCAGGAGGTAGTGGGCTGTTCACCTTGAACACAACGTCCGGGTGCTCGTGGACCACGACGAGTAATGTACCATGGATCACCATAACAAGCGGTGCCTCCGGTTCGGACAAAGGGACCGTTAATTACTCCATTCAGCCGAATGCCGATCCGGCAGCACGTACGGGAACCATTACCGTCGGCGGACAGACATTCACGGTAAACCAGCTAGTTGGCGTTGGGCATATTCCATTCGACTTTGATGGCGACGGCAGAACAGACGTGTCTGTCTTTAGACCGTCGACCGGTAATTGGTATCTGAATAGTTCTCAATCGGGGTTTGCAGCGTATCATTTCGGCATTTCGACTGATATGCCCACACCGGCTGACTTTACTGGGGACGGCAAGACGGATATCGCGGTCTACAGGCCGTCGGAAGGGATATGGTATGTGATGCGAAGTGAGGATCTTACGGTTTACGCAGTAGGCTTTGGTATTAGCACTGATCTGCCTGTCCCCGGCGACTATGACGGTGACGGCAAGGCCGATATTGCGGTTTATCGAGCTAGTTTAGGCACTTGGTATCTTCAGCGATCGACAGCTGGATTTGCGGCGATCCCGTTCGGGATCGCCGAAGACAAACCGACCGTCGGTGACTTTGACGGTGACGGAAAGACCGATATCGCTCTTTATCGCCCCTCAACCCTCAACTGGTACAGACTCAACAGTTCGGATGGCAGTTTCTCGTACGCACAATTTGGAGCGGCCGGAGACATCCCGTTGGTGATGGACTACGACGGTGACGGAAAGGCCAATCTGACGGTATTCCGCCCAGGCAACAACACCTGGTACATTGCCCGGCCAACCGGCAACCCGGCCCAAAATTACGATGCCGTCGTTTGGGGAGTGAGCGGAGACATCCCGGTTCCAGCCGACTACGACGGTGACGGCAAATCAGACGTCGCGGTCTTCCGCCCGTCGGACGGGAATTGGTACTTGCTGCAGTCGACCTCCGGCTACAGCTCCGTTCACTTCGGCAGCTCGGGAGATAAACCGACGCCGAATGCGTTCGGTTATTAGTGGGACTTGGCGCTAATTAGGTGATTGGCAGTCGGACCAACTCCCGAATCTTACGTCAACCATTCAACGGTACGCACTCAATTTATGGCATCATCGATGTACGGTTTTTCAGGGTTAGCCGATATTTTGTCTCAAATATTTCTGCCAACCCTCGTGTTCAGTTCCCACAAAATAGATTTATGCTTAGGCTTTTAAGACTTAATTTACGAATTTCGAAGCTGTTGCTTTTTTTGACCATCCTCTTTTCCACGTCCTTTGCTCAATCTGTTGACCCGAGTTTCTACCCGGTTATTAGCAAAGGAAGCGCAATAATTTATTCGACGATCGTTCAGCCCGATCAAAAAATACTTCTAGGCGGACTGTTTTGGGGTGCGAATGGCGAAAATCAAATTAGCCTCGCCCGACTAAACTCAGACGGCAGCCTCGACACCACATTTTCCGTCAGTGTGCTTAGCGGTAGCGACCCGGGAACGGTCTACGATATGAAATTGTTGGCGGATAATAAGATCCTTTTCGTCGGCAATTTTCAGTCGGTGAACGGCCAAACACGAAAGGGTATCGCGAGAATAAATAGCGACGGCAGTTTGGATAATACATTGTCGAACGTCATATTTAATAACACATCTGTTTATTCGGTAGGGCTACAGGCGAACGGTAAGATGATCGTCGGAGGGGCTTTTTCCACGGCTAACAGTGTAACCGTTAGTGGCCTAGTTCGACTTAACACTGATGGCTCGCTTGATTCCTCATTTGTGATTCCAAAACCATCTAATGTAAATTCCGTTGCGGACCAACCCGACGACAAGATACTGATCGGAGGCCGATTTGGTGAGGCTCAAGCAACACCTCGAAATAAGATCGCACGACTTAACGCGGATGGCACACTCGACACCACTTTTCTAAACGGGATGAGCGGTGCAAGTGACGACGTGAGTTCCGTAAGTATTCAGTCTGACGGGAAAGTGCTTGTTGCTGGATTCTTCAACACGATAAATGGCGTTTCCCGTAAGAAATTTGCGAGATTGAATACAGATGGTTCCGTCGATCTGACTTTTCAAAATGGAATGTCCGGTGTCGATCGCGATGTTCTGTTACTCAAGCAATTGCCGAACGGTCAAATTCTTATTGGGGGAACGTTTGGCAATGTGAACGGAATTGCCCGCGACAAGGTTGCTAAGTTAAATTCCGACGGATCGGTTGATGCCTCGTTTTCCGGCCCCCAGTTTTACGAAATTCCCCCGCCGACGCAAGAGTCTCTGGCGCCCAGGATCTACTCTGGGGCCTTGACGGCGGACGGTAGTCTGATCGCGGCAGGCAGTTTCCAGCAAGTAAATGGCGTTTTGCGCCAGCACATTACCCGATTGGGACCAGACGGAGTTTTGGACACCGGTTTTAAGTATGTTTATCTAGAAACACAGGGCACGGTTGCGAAAATAGCCCGGCAGAGTGACGGTAAGATATTGATCGCAGGCGATTTTCGCTTTGTAAATGGGGTGCAATCGTACAACCTCGGGAGGATCAACGCGGATGGAACGCTTGATCCGTCCTTTAAGTTTCCTTTCAATATTTACCCGGGCTTTTTAGACCAGATCCGCCCGTTGCCTGATGGCAAAATACTTATTGCCGGTAGTTTCTCGATCGGCTCACCCGTGCCGGCTCAAAATATCGCTCGGCTTAACTCGGACGGATCAGTTGATACGGCCTTTCAAGCTGGTGTGTCTTGTTGCGCAGTTTATGCGTTCACGGTCCAACCTGACGGGAAGATCGTTATAGGTGGTTACTTTAGCTACGTAAGCAATCAACCGAGGAACGGTATTGCTCGACTAAATCCCGACGGTTCGCTTGATCCGGTCTTTCAATCCGGTCTCTCCGGCGTCAATGGCTACCCGTATTCATTATTGACGCAATCAGATGGACGAATACTTCTAGGTGGCTCTTTTAGCACGGTTAATAGCGCGGCGAGAAAAAATTTGGCCCGCCTGCAGTCGGACGGAACTTTAGATTCGACTTTCGTGGCGAATAAGGACAGTCAAATTCGTGACCTTGAGTTGCAGCCTGACGGAAAGATCCTGGTGGCGGAGTCTAAACTATTCGTTAATGAGGGTCGTAATCGTGTTTCGAGATTAAATATGAACGGAGCCGATGACCCCACTTTTCTAGATACTTTGCCGGATCTGAACGGTGAAGTATTGGACGTCGCTCTACAATCTGATGGGCGAATACTCTTTGTCGGGAACTTTAATTCTGTTGGTGGATCGTCCCGGCGAATAGCCAGGCTTTTGACTGATGGGACATTCGACCCTTCGTTTCCTGCATATGATATTGGGAACTTCACAAATCCACACATCGAGGCGGTCCTCGTAGAACCAAATGGGAATCTTCTTTTTGGTGGGAGTGTCGGAAAAGTCAATGGCATCGCTCGATCCGGTCTTTTTCGTGTTACGTTCAATCATGCGAGATCTGATTTTGACGACGACGGTAAGACGGATATTGCAGTGTGGCGTGAACAAATCGGAACTTGGTTTTCGATAAACAGCTCGAATGGAGCATATAGCGCGAATCAGTTCGGTGCGGTAGGCGACAAGATCGTGCCTGGTGACTACGACGGAGATGGAAAGGCCGATATTGCTGTATGGCGGCCCTCTAACGGGACATGGTACATCAACGGCTCGGCTGCCGGATTTTCTGCTGTTCAATTTGGGTTGCCTGCGGATTTGCCCGCACAGGCGGATTTCGACGGAGATGGTAAAACCGATATAGCCGTATTTAGACCCTCCAATGGAACCTGGTATTTGCTGCAGAGCACCGCCGGATTTGCAGCGATTCAGTTTGGGACAGACGGTGACAAGGCGGTGGCGGGAGATTACGACGGCGACGGTAAGGCCGATATCGCTGTGTTTCGCCCGTCCGACGGCAATTGGTATCAGCTTAGAAGCGCGGCAGGATTTGTGGGTATCCATTTTGGGATCGCGGCGGATAAGATAGTTCCAGCAGACTTCGATGGCGATGGAAAAACTGATCTAGCGGTTTTCCGTGACGGAACATGGTTCTTGCAGCAGAGCTCAGCGGGCTTTTCAGCAGTAACATTCGGCCTACCAGACGACATTCCAGTTCCCGGCGATTACGATGGTGACGGCAAGTCGGACGTCGCGGTCTTCCGCCCGTCGGATGGGAATTGGTACTTGCTGCAGTCGACCTCCGGCTACAGCTCCGTTCACTTCGGCACCTCGGGAGATAAACCGACGCCGAGTGCGTTTGTTTATTAGATCAGAGGTTCAAAGTTAGTAGGTAACTACGAAAACCACGCTGAGCCGCCATTCAACGCGGCAGGTGTGGTTTTGGTTTAAATGACCACCCGCCGCGCGCCGTGGACGCCGGAATCATATCGATGAGCTTGATCTAAAGTCCTGCGTTTTGAGACGAAGAACCACCGCGGGCCGCCACAAGCCGCTTCCTCATAAACCAGCGGAGCTCAATCTTGTGGCTTTAGGGCTGTTTGTAGATCGTTCCGTTTTTCATTACGAACCGAACACGACGAAGGGCGGAGACATCATGGGTCGGGTCGCCTTCGACGGCGATCAGGTCGGCGAAGAGGCCGACACGCACGCGGCCGATCTTGTCTTCTAGTTTTAGGGCACGGGCATCAACTGAGGTTGCCGATCGAAGGGCGTCGATCAGGGGCATTCCGGAATTGACCATCGCCTCGATCTCGCGGGCGTTGTCGCCGTGGGCGAAGACACCGACATCGCTGCCGCTGGCAATAGTGACGCCGGCTTTTAGAGCCTCCTGAAAAACAGCCTTCTTCCGCTCGGCATTGGCACCGGCGACGGCCAGCGTCGGACAGAACGCGGTCCCGTGTTCCTTCATAAGGCGAAAGATCTCGGGCGTGCCTCCGTCGCCATGCTCGATCGTATCGACGCCGGCAAGGATCGCCCGCCGCATGCCCTCGGCACTCGACGCGTGGGCAGAAACAGGGATCCCGGCACTGTGAGCGATCTCGACAGCCAGCTTGAGCTCGTCGAGTGTGAATGTCGGGTGTGCCGCACCGGCTGCTCCCCAACGGTAATCGGCGTACAGCTTGACCCAATCCGCGCCTTTGCCGATCTGCTCACGCACAGCTCGAGTGAGACTGTCGACGCCGTCGGCTTCTTCGGCACCTTGAGGCACGTTCCACTCGGGCACGTAACCTTTGGGGCCGTACGTGTAACTCGCGACGATCGCCCGCGTAGCGACGAACATTCGCGGACCCGGGATAATTCCCTGATTGACCGCTTGTTTTAATCCAACGTCGGCATAGCCCGCACCTTCGGTACCAAGATCGCGAACGGTCGTAAAGCCGGCCATCAGCGTGCTCCGCAGATGATTTGTCGCCCGAGCGACGCGTAGAGATAGGGCTTCGTGCGCAACCTGATCGTTCCAGACGGTCTCCGAATACGGATGGAGCAGAACGTGCGAATGTGCTTCGATCAAGCCGGGCATTAGGATCAAATTCGGCAGGTCGACGGTTTTTGCATCCGTCGGAGCTTTTACTTCAGTTGCCGGCCCGACAGCCTCGATCTTTTCATTGCGTACCAGGACGACCCAGCCGCGGTGGAGCTCCGCCGACTCGCCGTCAAAGATAGACGCAGGCCGCAGCAAATAAACGGCGTCCGGGATTTTCGATTGCTGGGCTTTCGTTACAAAGATGCCCTGGGCTGCAAAACAAGCTATGAGAAGAACTATCGATAAAATGGCCTTACGCATTTACTCACCTCGGGTTTGATCTGAATTGAAAGTTAAGGATAGCGCCGATCCTGTCCAGGTTATATCGATGATGGACTAGTCAGCCGGATTTTTTATGGATCAGAGAATATTCGCTAGCTGAAAAAAGGCCGCCGTGGCCGGCAGCCTTTCGATGATAATGCTGATATGTGGTGGCTGGAGGGAGACTTGAACTCCCGACCTCGGGGTTATGAATCCCGCGCTCTAACCAGCTGAGCTACCCAGCCACAAACAATTGATTATAGTTTCGTCACCCGAAAAATCAAATTAATTGCGGTAGATTTGCTATAGATTGTATCATTAGGATGGATGTCGGCTCGGCCGTTGGTAGTCTGTAACTCTATGAAGCTCCGTTTTCACGGCAAACTATGGGTGATCGGTTGCGTGATGATCCTCGCATCGGCGATGGTCGGATATGCGCAGCCCAAGCGGGCCTCTGCACCGCAGTTTAGGTCCATAACCGTGATAACTCAGCCAAAGTCGAGCGTCTGGATCGACGGCGTGCTTTATGGTAAGACCGACGACAGCGGCAAGTTCGCCATCATGACGGTTTCGTCCGGCAGCCATACGATCCGAGTGCGCAGCGACGGTTTTCACGAGAAATCACAGCCGCTCACGGCCCTTCAAAAAGGCGACGTCAGCATTCCACTCGTCAAAACGACGGATGCGGCCGAACTCGCATTTCAGGAAGCCGAACGGCTTACTACAGTCGACCGAGAAAAGGCCGCCGCGGCCTATAAAAAGGCCGTCAAGCTCAGGCCGGCCTATCCCGAGGCGTTTCTCGGCCTCGCTCGAGTGCTTTCGGACAGTGGAGCTCTCGAAGAGGCGATGAACGCGATCATGTCGGCCCGAAAGCTCCGGCCCGGCTACGCCGAGGCCTCTGCCGTCGAAGCCCGGATCCACAAGGACCTGAATGAGGAAGGTAATGCAATAGTCACCTTCAAACGTTCGATCACCGAGGGCAAGGGGTTTCAGCCCGAGGCGTTAACGGGCCTGGGCATCATTTACAAGGACAAAGCCGAAGGATTTGGCGGCAGCGGTGATTTTGAACAAGAGACGTCAAACTATTTGGAAGCCGCTAAGTACTTTAGATCTGCGATCAACCAGCTATCCGGAGCTCCCGACAGCGTTGTTGTTTATCAACTACTTGGCCTGATATACGAGCGGCAGAAAAAATACGACGAGGCGATCGCTATTTACGAGGAATTCCTACGACTTTACCCGGACAGTCCCGAAACGACCGCGATTCGCTCCTTTATTGAACAGATCAAAAAGCAGCGGGCCAATTAGGGCGTTTTGACGCCTCTTTTATCGAACCTTCCTTCAATCTCTCGATTTCCCCCAAAACATCTGTTGACACTCTTTCGTTGAACAATGTACTATTAATTGTCAACGATGTTTATCATCGTTTACTGGGAAACCCTCAGCAAATCGGCCAAACTACTCGCTTCCATATTCCCGGCCGGCCCGGAGCATTAAAATAGGGTATCGCTCTTCTAAATGTCTACAAAACTTGGGGAAATTCTTGTCCGCGAAAATCTGATCACGTCGCAGCAGCTGCGCGAGGCTTTAGATTATCAGCGTGCCCACGGCGGCCGTCTCGGGTCAAATCTCGTCAAACTCGGGGTGGTCTCCGACGACGTTATCACTGCCGTTTTATCCCGTCAATACGGCGTTCCCTCAATAAACCTGGAGCTTTTCCAGATCGAGGCGAGCGTTATTAAGCTCATCTCGCACGAGGTCGCCCTCAAGTACGCAGTCCTTCCGATCTCGAAGGTCGGTGCCACGCTTACGCTGGCGATGGCAGACCCGACCAATGTCTTCGCGATGGACGACATTAAATTCATGACCGGATTTAATGTCGAACCGGTCATCGCCGCCGAATCCTCTATTCAGCTGGCGATCGGCAAGTACTACATCGGTTCAAATGAGATCGACATCTTCGATGCGGCCTTTGCGGCAGACGTCGAGGCCGTTTCATCCAAAAACGGCAAGAACGGTCATCATAAAAACAACGGGAATGGCAACGGCGTTGTCGTGGGCGAACGCCTGAACGAATCCGATCTCGACGTTTCTCTCGACCGATTCGAATTCGGCGGCGGCGGTGAAGCTGAGGAATTTGAAGTTCTTGAGGACAATGAAGAGATCGATCTGGCGGCACTCGCGCGTGCTAGCGAAGACGCTCCCGTCGTCCGCCTGGTCAACGTGCTGATGGTCGACAGTCTCCGTCGCGGAGCTTCGGACATACACGTCGAACCGTACGAAAAGGACTTTCGCATCAGGTTCCGTATCGACGGCATACTCTACGACGTCATGCATCCGCCGATGAAGATCCGCGATCCGCTGATCTCGCGTTTGAAGATCATGGCGAAGCTGGACATTTCGGAAAAACGTCTGCCGCAGGACGGACGAATCAAGATCAAGGTCAAGATCGACAATCGGTCGCGTGAGCTCGACTTTCGTGTGTCGACGCTGCCGACGCTCTTTGGCGAAAAGGTTGTGCTTCGATTGCTCGACAAAGACAAGCTCATGCTCGACATGACCAAGCTTGGATTTGAAGAGGGGAGTCTCGAAAAATTCAAGCGGGCGATCGCCAACCCCTACGGAATGGTACTTGTCACCGGCCCGACCGGTTCCGGTAAAACAAACACGCTGTATTCGGCTCTCCAGTCCCTGAACACGCCGGAAACAAACATCATGACGGCCGAGGATCCGGTCGAATTCAATCTGCAGGGCATCAACCAGGTGCAGATGAAAGAGCAGATCGGACTCAATTTCGCCGCTGCTCTTCGTTCGTTTCTACGCCAGGATCCAAATATTGTGCTCGTCGGCGAAATTCGTGACTTCGAAACCGCCGAGATCGCGATCAAGGCTGCTCTGACCGGCCACCTTGTTCTTTCGACGCTACATACAAACGATGCCCCGTCGACCGTTTCGCGCCTCGTCAATATGGGTATCGAACCATTTCTGGTTGCGACCAGCGTCAACATCATCCAGGCGCAGAGACTGATCCGGCGTATATGCAGCGAGTGTAAGGAAGAGATAAGTTTGCCGGCAGAGGGATTAGACAAGGTTGGTTTCACGGCTGAGGAAGCCAAGACGCTGAAACTCTATAAGGGGCGCGGCTGCGCCACCTGCAATAACACCGGTTACAAAGGGCGCGTCGGACTCTATGAGGTGATGGAGATCACGGACGAGCTTCGCGAATTGATCATCATTGGCGCAAGCGCCATGGAATTGAGACGAAAAGCGATCGACGTCGGAATGCTCACTCTCCGCGAATCGGGTCTTTGCAAGATCCGTCAGGGAATTACGACAATCGAGGAAGTGGTGAAGGAAACGGTCCTTTAGCGAGTATTGGAGGAAATATGTTAGTAAGGGCAATCGCATTATCAATAGCTTTGTTGTTTGGCATCGGCATCATCATTCCGCTGTCGACTGACAGCACCGAAGCAGGTCCGCACAAACATCGGAAGCATCAAAAGCACTACAAGAAATATTCGAAAGGCTGGTGGCGTCAGTATCACGCGCGTCAGCGGAAGAAAAAGGCAGTCGCGGCACGTCGCCGGGCTCTTAGACTTCGTCAGTTGAGACTTGCTAAGGAACGCGCTGCCGGCCAAAACGACACGACGGTGGCGGCCATACGCTCCAAACCGGGCGACAAAAAACCAGCCGTCCTGCCGTCGGGCGAAAAAGCTCCTGCCGA
The DNA here is from genome assembly GCA_038245555.1 of Pyrinomonadales bacterium. GTDB lineage: Bacteria > Acidobacteriota > Blastocatellia > Pyrinomonadales > Pyrinomonadaceae > OLB17. The sequence goes on from JBBRSH010000001.1 coordinate 83,628, forward strand.
CTGGAAAACGAACACGTCGACTCCATCCGAACTGAATTTCCGCGTCGATGATTCGGCCGGCTCGCAGGTGGGTTCGGCATCGATATCGGTCGTTGGACCCTCAGTCGGCGACACGTCTAGCGTTCGAGGAAAGGCCGTCGGCGGCGTACCGACAACGTCCCTTCGCCGCGACGTGATCAATAAGATGATTCAGGAAAACGGCTGGATCGTAAATGATTACGAAAAAGAGATCGGCGGGCGTCAGGTTTATGTCGTCGTTGCCCAATCGCAGGCCAAGAACGGCAAGATCCAGTCGCGGATGTTCTACTTCACCGAGGTTGAGGGCCGTATTTACAACGTCGCCACCAATTCGCCGGTCGAACAAGCCGAACGTCTCGCCGCTGAGTCGGAAAAAGTGATCAACTCGATCCAGAGCCGCATTCGGCCTCCGCAACGGGCCGCTTTGAAATAGCACCTGTCTCACGTAAAAATGCCGGCGGATTCCACGCCGGCGGCATACCCACGATAGATCGTCCCGCAAACATACCGCCAATAAACCTTTATGAGCTTCGAAAATACAGTCAGCGTCGAATCGCAGATCACCTTGCCCGACCTGCTAAAGAAGATGACCGACGCCGGCGGATCGGACCTCCACCTATCCACTAATTCCGCGCCGCAGGTGCGTGTGCATGGCCATTTATCGCCGTTGACAGGATTTGCCCCCTTGTCACCGTCGGACACAAAACGATTGGCCTACTCGGTACTTACGGACTCCCAAAAACACCGCTTCGAGGAGAATCTTGAACTTGATTTTTCATTCGGCCTCAAGGGAATGTCACGGTTCCGCGCCAATCTGTTCAATCAGAAAGGCGCGGTCGGCGCGGTTTTTCGCGCGATCCCCTATGAGATCAAATCGTTCGAGGCACTGGGCCTACCATCGGTCATCCTCGACATGTGCAAGAAGCCGCGCGGCCTGGTTCTCGTGACAGGGCCGACGGGATCAGGTAAATCGACAACTCTCGCCTCGATGGTTGACAAGATCAATATCGAACGGCACGACCACATCCTGACGATCGAAGATCCGATCGAATTCCTTCATAACCACAAGAACTGCGTCGTCAATCAACGCGAGGTCGCTGCGGATACACATTCATTCGGTGCGGCCCTTCGAACCGCTCTTCGCCAGGATCCGGACATCGTCCTGGTCGGCGAAATGCGTGATCTCGAAACGATCGAAATGGCCTTGCGTATCGCTGAAACTGGCCATCTGACCTTTGCCACGCTGCATACTAATTCGGCGTACTCGACGATCAACCGCATCATCGACGTCTTCCCATCCGGGCAGCAGGCCCAGATCCGCACACAGCTTTCACTCGTTCTTGAAGGCATCCTCTGTCAATCGCTGCTGCCAAAATCGTCCGGTGACGGCCGTGTCATGGCTCTTGAGGTGCTGGTCCCGAATTCGGCTATTCGCAATCTCATCCGCGAAGACAAGATCCACCAGATCTACTCAATGATGCAGACGGGCCAAGACAAGTATGGCATGCAGACCTTTAACCAGGCGCTCGCCACACTGGTCCATAAGCGGCAGATCACGATCGAGGTCGCGATGCAGCGTTCATCGAATGCTGACGAACTCAGGGAGCTGATCGAACGCGGTTCGGGTCTTAACGACTCTTATGGTGGCGGTCCCGGCAGACCAGGCACACGACCCGGTGGCCCACCAGCCGGAGGCGGCAGCCCGTATGCTCAGGCACGGAATATCGGTGAGCGTCCGAGATAAAAGTGGAGACCTCAAAATTCATTTTCAGTTCTCAAATATCAATTGGAGTAAATCATGCCAACATACGCATTTAAGGGAAGAAATCGGCTAAACGAAATGGTTGCCGGCGAGCGTGAAGCCGCCACCCAGGACGAACTCCGTGCATTGCTTCGCCGCGAGCAGATCGTGCTCACGCAGGCTTCGGAAAAGGGCCGTGAAATATCGATCCCAAAGCTTGGGCGCCGTAAAAAGGTCAAGTCAAAGGAATTGGCTGTCTTTACTCGTCAGTTTTCGGTCATGATCGACGCCGGTTTACCGCTCGTCCAATGTATCGACATCCTCGGCGAACAGCAGCTGAACGCCTTTTTCAAGGACGTCCTGCGCCAGGTCCGCCAAAACGTTGAGGAAGGTTCGACACTGTTTGCAGCCCTCCAAAAACACCCGAAAGTATTCGACAGTCTTTACACTCATATGGTCGAGGCCGGCGAAACCGGCGGTGTGCTCGATCTCATTCTCCAGCGTCTGGCAACCTTGATCGAAAAGATCGTCAAACTGAAACGAAGCATCGTTTCCGCCTCGATCTATCCGGCAGCGGTCATCGTTGTCGCGATCGGAGCCATTGCGATCATCATGGTTGTCGTCATCCCGCAGTTTCAGCAGATCTTTCTCGGTCTGCTTGGCCCCGGTGAGGCCCTTCCGCTTCCAACGCGAATCGTGATGGCAATAAGCGGTTTTGTTGCTGGATGGGGCGGCTTGGCGACGCTTGTAACTCTGATCGGCAGTGGTGTCGGCACCGGCTATTACTACAAAACTCCAAAGGGCCGATGGCAGATCGATGCCTTGCTGCTCAAGGCTCCCATCATCGGCAGCATTCTCCGAAAAGTCGGCGTGGCCCGCTTTGCACGAATCCTTTCAACTCTTTTATCATCAGGTGTGCCGATCCTGCAGTCGCTCGATATTACGGCGAAGACGGCTGGTAACGTCATTATTGAAGACGCCATTCTAAAGGTCCGAGCCGGAGTCGAACGCGGCGAAAACTTTGTCGATCCGCTCAAGGCGACCAACGTTTTTCCGCACATGGTCGGACAGATGATCGGCGTCGGCGAACAAACGGGAGCCCTCGACGCCATGCTCTCAAAGATCGCGGACTTTTACGAAGAAGAAGTCGATACGGCCATCGCCGATCTGCTCGGTTTGATGGAACCGGTCCTGATCGCCTTTTTGGGCGTCACCATCGGTTCGATCGTCATCTCGATGTACCTGCCTCTCTTTACACTTATCGGTAAACTCGCTGGCGGGCCTAAATAAGCGTAGCGGCAAGTAGCTTGTCAGCCCGATCATTTCCCAAGGATTTGCTCGACAGCGGTTTGGCGAAAGTCGAAGATGTATTCAAGCTCGCGGCTTACGAGGAAATAGGCAATATCGCCTAGCGGTTCGAGAGGGAGGCGGTATCGGACCTCGTCCTCGATCAGGGTCTGTTCGGGGGTGAGTTCGGTGAACGTGTGCGTGTGGATCCATTGACGGTACGGCCCGCGAAGCTGGCGGTCGACAAATTTGAACGGCGGCTCCCAGAGCGAGATCTCTGTCTGCCACTTCATCGGCAGCCCATGCATACTCAATTCATAATCGATCAACGTTCCCTGTTGGAGCTCGATCGGCTGCGGGGTGACGATATGAAACCGCAGCGCGGGCGGCGTGATCCGTTCGAGGTTTCCGGCGTCGGCGAAGTACGCGAAAACCTCTTCGCGTGGCAGGTCGAGTGTCAGCGTTCGCTGCAGGATATGTTCGGACATAAAGATTCTGAGTGAAAAGGCTTGGTTTCCAAACAATAAGTCATTCGCGGACGCCTGCAGATCGGATTCTACTTATGGTTCTTCAAATACTGTTTTGGTATCGGATGTTCCGGGGTTTCGGCTTCCCAATAAATGGTTATGACCCACCAACGCTTGCCGTCGTTTAGTAACTGAAAGCTGTTGATGCCGCGGGCAAATGGCTTCTCGCCCGGCGCATGGCGCGATTCGTAGGTCGAAAAAACCTGCGCGATGTTGCCGTAGATATCGACGTGCCGGGCGACCTCATTCTCAAAAAAACCGATATTGGCGAAGGAAGCCGCGGCACGCGTGGCATATTCGTCCGGCGTCGATGCTCTGGCGCCGATGACGCCGGTCTGAGCGTTCTTACCAGACGGGATGAGCCGGCCGGAGCTGTGAAACAGTGAGCGAAAACGGTCCCAGTCGCGCGGCTTGCCCTTTTCGCCGGAGATAACGTCATAGATGGCCGTCATTATGGCATCCATCGAACCAACGTCTTTCGGGTCGGCCTCTTTTGGTGTTTGAGCGATCACGGGTTGAAGTGCGAACAGGGTTACAAGCAGGATCAGTATTGGATATCTCATGAAAATAATACTAGCCCAAAACACGCGATTCCATTTAGCGACAGCTCGGTTTTTTTGAACTAAAGCACTTTCGATGAAACTACGGTAAAATGGTACCAGTGAGTGAAAAAGTCCATATTACGGGTATGACGCCGTCGGAATTGACCGCGATGGCGGCAAGCTTTGGCGAACCACGCTACCGCGCGATCCAGATATTCAAGGCTGTGCACCAGCGTCGGCTGCGATCGTTTGACGAGATCACCGATCTGCCAAAAAAGTTTCGGGAAAAGCTGGAAGGCTCGGCCGACGTGTCGCGTCTTACGGTCGAATCGCGATATGTGTCAACGGACGGTACGCGGCGGTATCTGATGAAAACGGCCGAGGGACATCCCGTCGAGACAGTCTTTATTCCGACCGAGAACCGGGATACCATCTGCTTCTCGTCGCAGTCCGGCTGCCAACTCAAGTGCGACTTTTGCTTGACGGCAAAGCTCGGTTTGCTACGGAATCTGACCGTCGGCGAGATCGTCGAACAGGTGATCATCGTTCTCAATGACGTTTACGGTGTGGCGGGCGAAACGCCGCACGGGACCAATCTAGTCGGAATGGGCGCCGGCGAGCCGCTGCTCAATTTTGAAAACCTTATCACGGCTTTAAAGATCATGTCCGATCAGGACGGGCTGTTTATCGTGCCCAACCGCGTGACGGTCTCGACTGCCGGGATCGTACCGAAGATCTACGAGCTTGCGACCCATGACGATCGTCCGCATCTGGCGATCTCGCTTTCCTCGGCAAAGGACGAACTTCGCGACAAGTTGATGCCGATCAATAGACGCTGGGACCTGGATGAGCTGATGACGGCCGCAAAGGAATTTGAAGGCTCGCTTCGCAAAGGTGAGCGGTTCACATTCGAATATGTGATGCTCGGCGGCGTCAACGATTCGGATGCGGATGCCGCAGAGTTGGCCCGCTTGCTCGATCGCTATCAACTGTCGCGAGTCAAGATCAACCTTATCCCGCATAACGGCGCTGAGCAGCTCGACTATCAAACATCGTCGCCGGAACGAGTCGCCCGATTCAAAAAGACACTCGAATCGCGCGGCATATCCGCCTATGTAAGAACGCCCCGCGGCAGGGACATTTACGCCGCGTGCGGGCAGCTCGCGGCAATGGAGGAACGAGAGGTAAAAGTGGCAATGTGAAAAAATGAAAAAGGGCGCGTTTTGCGATGACACGCCAATCTTTTTCACTTTTAATCTTTTTGCCTTTTCCACTTTCACGGTTATGGAGATTCTCATCCTGGGCCTGATACTTGTCGGATTCATGGTCTATGCTTCGACCCGGATCAAACGAACTGCGGCTGAGGCGTTCGACGCAGAGACGGTCGAGTCGGACGATTTTTTCATCGAGAAACCAGCCGGATTTCTCCACGTATTAAACGGTGACCCGGCGTTGAGCTTTGAGGCGTACTCGAGGGAAATGGGGGTGGATGACGCCGGACGATTTCGAGCGGCACGTGCGGAACTGCGGATCTACGAAAAGCGGAGCCTGGATTACGCTTCCAAAGCTCTTAAAGAATCAACGAAGATCGGCACCGACGTTTCGAAGGTCATAGACGGACGAAAATATCGCGCCCTCGATGGCTCGTCAGAAGATAAGGAAGTTAAATTTCGCGAATTGTATAAGCTCGCCGAGAAAAACGGCAATGTATTCGAGTTCAAGTTACTGATCCTCGAGACGGCCGAGCCCGAAGTTCTGCGAAGGGCCGAGGCCATGCTCGGAAGTTTTGCGGTCAAATAGATACAGCGTTCTTAGCAGCATTAACATCAACAAGGAAGTATGAAAAAAAGATATTTAATAGCAATCTCACTGTTACTTTTGGGATCGGCATTTGGAGCGGCGATGTCGGCCAAAGCTCAGTCGGTGACAGGTTCGATCGGCAACGGCACAGCGGCAAAGGGTGCGGCAACCCGAGCGACTGTGGTTTTGAATATTCCCGCCGGTTTGCATGTAAACTCAAACCGGCCAAACGGCGAATATCAGATCCCGACTAGTGTGCGAGCCTCCGGAAACGGTGTCCGCATAGGGTCAGTAACCTATCCCCGCGGGCGAAATCGAAAATTCAGCTTTTCCGAGACATCTCTGAACGTATACGAGGGCCGTGCGACCTTTAACTTTAATGTCACCGTGCCGGCAACCTTCAAGGGATCGTCCGTTTCAGTGCGAGTCGCAGTCAAATATCAGGCTTGCACAAACGAGGTTTGTTATCCGCCAAAGACGAAGGAAATTACCCTGACAGCGAAGGTTCGACAACCGCTACCGCCGGCCGATAACCGACAATAGCCGACCGGTCTTGCCGCATTTCCGTTTTTCAACGCGGTAGGAAAAGAATAGATCCGTTCTCTCGATCGTACAGAGGCTTGACTCGTGGATATTTGATCCAGGGATGCCGGCATGTATCGCCTGATCTAGATTTGCCCGGTGCAGATCGACAAGGGCATGGCCCTCGCGAGTCGCGGTAAAGTACCGGTCGGAACCGGGATGGTCAGCGGCAAACGCATCGATAACGTCCTGGCCGATCTCGTAGTAGCGACCAGACGCCGCAGGGCCGATCGCACAGATCATATTCGCGGGGTTGGCAGCAAAAGCGTTTGCTAGTTCCCTAACTGCTTTAACGACAATTGATTGGACTGTGCCGCGCCAACCCGCATGGATCGCCGCAAACGCTCCGGTCACGGGATCGCCGATCAAGAGAGGGACGCAATCCGCGGTTTTAACGCCCGCTAAAATGCCAACGATGTTTGAAATGACGGCGTCGGCTCTTTCCTCGGAATTGCCAATATCGTGAGCGGTTTTGATGGTCTTTATGGCGTCCCCGTGAATCTGCCAGACTGTTGCGAGTTTTCGGTCGCCATCAAACAGCGAAAGAAAACGTCGTCGGTTTTCGTATATATTCTCGGCGGTATCTTCGTTAAATCCCGCGAGATTGAGATCGCCTGACGGAAACGGGGAAACCCCTCCAAGCCGTGTTGAAAAGCCGTTAACGAATCCGGCCTCTTCGAGCGGCCGGCAAACCAATACCTTCACGCCTTCGCGTTCTCGCCAATAAAAGCCGGAATCTGCTAAAATTTCATCAGTAATCTCTGACCGCCTATTAATGGCTGCTGACGCCTGTTCCATGATCGTTTCAATCGGGATCGACATCGTTGAAGTTTATCGCATACGTGAAACGATGCAAAGAACTCCTCGTTTTGCGGAGCGGGTTTTCACGCCGAAAGAGCGCGAGTATTGCGACAGCAAAGGCGTTGCCGCCGCACAAAGCTACGCGGCTCGTTTTGCGGCCAAGGAAGCTTTTCTAAAGGCCTTGAAAACGGGATGGCGAGGCAAGATCACTTGGCAGGACATCGAGGTCACTCAGGACAAGGACGGCGTTCCGACGCTGAACATTAGCGGCGAAGCGAGAGCTTTGCAGGAAAAGCTAGGGGCGGATCGCATACACATTTCCCTTTCTCACACTACGGACCATGCGATAGCAGAAATAATCCTAGAGCGCAGCTAAGGCAATGGCCGCTTACGGCGTTGTATCGACCCGCTGTTTCAGAATTCCGCGAACCATCGGCCGGACATTTGTAAAAAACGTGTATCCCGTAAGGGCCTCGACCTTTTTGACTGAAACGCGATAGTTTTTCCAATTATTTGTCCCCGGAGCACCGACGCTCTGGTTGTTTGGCATGATGACCGCAATGGTGCGTGTCGTTTTGCCGATACGATCGAGATCGTTGCCTCCATTCGGGATAACGACAATGACCTTCCACGTCACGGCCGGTACGGTAACGTGGCCGTTGGCGATCGTGTTTGTGAAGCCGTTTACACCGGTTCCGCCCGTGCCGGACCCTCCGGCGTAGATGTAAAGCTCGTTGCCCTGGTTGATCAATGTTCGGCTATAGACCTCGAGATCGGCCCAAATTCCCTGATTATTATTCGCGGCCTGCGGCATCATGTTGGTCATAAAGAACGTGGAAGAATTGTTGGCAACAGTATCCGTTCGATCTCCAGACGGGCAATGGTGGCCGCGATCAAATCCGCTGCCCGAATAGTCGGTGTCGAGCACCTGATACCAACCCGCGGGCAGCGAGGGATCAGGTCGGAAATCGTTTTGCCGGTTCGCCGAGCCGATCCACGTCGCGTCGAGATGCCACGCGACCCAATTAGGGATGCCGCGGTCCCGATCGTACGACTCGACGTATTGGGACTTGACCAGCAAATAGTTGAATGGATTGTTTACATCTGTTGTCGCACCGCTCGGGTTGCCGAGCAAGATATGTTCAGCCGGATCGGGCGGAGCGGTAATCGTGAGGTTGATCGTCGCTGTCGCGGTACGACTCTGAGCGTCGGCAATAGCGATAGGCAACGAGCGGATCCCGCCCGACGAATTCGCCGGAATAACGGCAAAATACGAAAAGATGTTGTCTCCCGCCGTGGCGTCGCCATTCGTTCCGTCGTCAAACAACTGCTGGACAGCGGACCCGTCGATGGCCGTCAGGTTACCGTTTACGGTTATTGCCGTACTTGAGGGATTTGTAGCCGGCGTGACCGTTACAGTCAAGAGAGTGAGGCCGCCGGGTGCGACCGACGATGGAGATCCGACGCCGTTACCAGCGAGGCTATTGCTGCCGCCGCCGCTGCATGCGAATGTGATGGACTGGTTTCGCGCTGCCGAGGGGGTCAAATTGGTAAAATCAGCAGAGTTGTTGTCCGTGTCCTGACAGCCATTTTGGGCCCGTATCTGGCTCGTGCTGTTGGCGGGTGCCGCCGTCACGGCTGTCTCGACGAATGCATTTGTTGCGGTACCCCATCCAACGGAATCGACAATGGTGCCCGTATTTTGTGCGCCATTTCTGATCGCGAGTCCGCCGCCGGCAGCGCCCATCGAGCATGAGCAAAGCCCCGAATCATATGTAATGTTCGGTGTAACGCCTCCCGTGTAGGCCGTCGAAGCGATCAAGTAGAATTGTCCGGGCTGGAGCACCGTGGCTGTCGTCCACGATGCGAGGGGTCCGACATCATTAGAACCGCTGGCGGATCGATAAACGACCCGCATTCCGTTGATGTCGATCGCACCAGAACTTACATTGTGGATCTCGATAAATTCATCATTCGAGTTTCCCGTACCGCCTGCCTGGAATTGGGTGATAACCAGTGTGTTCGATATTGACGGCGACTGAGTCTCAGTTGGGAATTCGGACTGTGCGGAAACGTTGAATTTGACGAATCCAAATGCCGCTGCCAACGCCAAGACGGCGATAATGCCATAAAACCTTTTCATTAATGCGCTTCCTTTATTTACTGCCGAACCAAGCGAGGGGTTAGTGCGTAAGCTTTATTTTTAGCACATATGGGCGTGAAAACGAAGACCGGTACGGCGGCCGGTAAACGGACCGATCGGAACAAGTGCATTGACGGGCGGCCCGCATACAGGATCCGAACGCTCAATCAGCGGCCGCCCGTGTAAGAGACGATACTCTTGTTGCCGGCCTTATCAACCGAGCGGACACCGAAGAAATAATTATCTTTCGACTTACCTTTGACGGTGTATGTCGTAACGTTTCCGGCGAATTCCGAATTGGTCCACTCGGCGGAAGACGTATCTCGCCAAACGACCTCGTAACCAGCCAGGTCATTGGCATTTACGGCTTCCCATTTCAGCTCCGAATCGGCACTTTGGCGATTGCTCGCAAAAAGGACCGCTTTTGGACGGGCCGGCGCCGAAGCGAGTCCCGCAAGGGCCGTCAGGTTTACACGACAGACGTTTGCGACATAAGCAAAATCAACGTATTCCGGGGTGTCGCCGTAGAAAGTACTGTTCTCGGTTCGCGGTGTTTGATGCTGGTGGGTGAAATCCTCTTCGGATTCGGTAAATCGAACAGCGGCATAACCATTCTGAAGAAAAGGGCTGTGGTCACCGCCGCGTCCATAACGGTCGCGACGATAGATCATCCATGCACCAAACTTAAAGGGCTTTAGATAGATGTCCGCTTGCTCCTTGATAAAGCGCGCAAGCTGTCGTGACGGGCCATCTGTCTCGCCGCCAACGCTCTTGCGGCTTCGGGCTTCGGCCTCAGTCTCATTCAGTGGTATGCCTTCGCTAAAAACACGGACCTTGTCACGATTTGGGAGCGTTTTGCGGGTCGTCGCTCCACCGACGATGTCGTTGGTAAACATCGCCTCGATATTCATTTTGGCCTGCTTGGCCTGGTCAGCGTAGTATGTCGAGCCGGTCAGGCCCTGTTCCTCGCCAGGGACGGCCATAAAGACGATGGTCGCATCGTATTTTCGTTTCGACATAACACGCGCCAATTCAAGGGAAACGGCTGTCCCTGAAGCGTCATCATTTGCGCCGGGCGCATCGCATTTCGGGTCGGTGGGTGAATTGCACATCGAGTCGTAGTGGCCCGACACGACATAAACGCGGTCGGGGTCCGTTGTGCCCTTGAGCACGGCGAAAACGTTCGTAAGGACCGTTGCCTCAGGAAACCGGCCACGCGGTGGCGGATTCGCGGGCGTCATAAACGTTTGCTTTTGAACATCGAGGCAGCCGCCGCATGCGGCGCTGTATTTTTGAAATTCACTATATATCCAGTCGCGTGCCGCACCAACGCCGCGAACCGGATCATCCTGGGCGGACAGTGTGCTTCTTGTCCCAAATGATACGAGTTTGCGGATCGTATCCTCGATATTCTTCGGCGAGACCTCCGCCACCATTTTAGTGGTCTCCGGATTCAGCTTCGGGACCGATTTCTTTTGGGCAATGGTTAGGAGGGCGGACAAGAACACCAATCCGACAGCAATAAGGGCACGCATTTTCATATATTTTGGACAAAGCGAGTTTTGAGAAAGGATACCACGAAGAATAACGCAGGTTAAGTTTTGAGTATGAAAATCGACGCAGGCAATCTCACCTGCGTGCGGTATAGCCAAAATCGATCTTCCGCCCATTGCCGTGTGGTAATATGTTCGCAAAAAGTAATTAGAGGTGCCCGATGAAAACCACTTTAGCTTTGTTGTTTATTCTAACGCCGATAACTTTGTCTGCACAGCACCATGCCGGCATGGCAATGCCGCCAACCGCGACGATCGATCCGGGCGTAGGAAAGGTCGATCATCGGGTTTCTACAAGAAATTTGTCCGCCCAACGATTTTTCAACCAGGGCCTCGCGTACATATACGCATTCAATCACGATGAGGCGGTTAGATCGTTCAAGCGGGCCGCCGCGCTGGACCCCGATCTCGCGATGGCATTTTGGGGCGTGGCCCTTGCGCGCGGGTCCAACTACAACCTGCCGGCCGATCCCGTCCAACTCGCAGAAGCGTTTCAGAACCTGCAAAAGGCTCAGACCCTCGAACAAAAGGCGTCAGCCCGAGATCGAGCGTATATCGAGGCTCTGTCGAAACGATATTCGGCTGATCCATCCGCCGATCAGGCAGCACTCGGAAGGCAATATCGGGCCGCGATGTCGGATCTTGTCAAAAAATACCCAGACGATTTGGACGCCGCTACGCTTTATGCCGAGAGCATGATGAACCTGAGGCCCTGGCAATTGTGGTCGCTGGACGGCAAACCGGCGGAGGACACGCTGGAAATAGTGGCCGTACTTGAGAGTGTGTTACGCCGGAACCCGAATCATTTGGGTGCGAATCACTATTACATTCATGCAGTCGAAGCGTCCCCAGATCCAGAGCGAGCCTTGCCGAGTGCAAAGCGTATAGGCATTCTCGCTCCCACTGCGGGGCATCTCGTACACATGCCGTCGCACATTTACATCCGAACGGGTAATTATGTTGACGCCGCGAAAACGAACGCCCAAGCCATCGTTGCGGATCAGAACTACATCAAGAAGAACGGCCCGGAAGGTATCTATCCGATGATGTACTACAACCACAACATCAGTTTCCTTTCGTCAGTTAGTGCTATGAGCGGGCGATACACGGAGGCGATGAGAAATGCCCGAAAGCTTGAGGCCAACGTCACACCTGCGCTTGGTGAAATGCCCATGCTTGAGGCATTTGCTGCCTATCCGCTCACGACTATGGTCAGATTTCAAAAATGGCCCGAGATCATGAAAGCCACTGCTCCCTCGACCGGCCAAAGACTGAATACCGTTTTCTGGCATCTGGCCCGCGGAATCGCGGCTGCCGAAACGGGCAAAGCCGCTGATGCAAGGCGTGAGCTGGATAACTACCACGAATCCACAAAAGCGGTGTCCCCGGATCTCGTTTTAGGAAACAACACGGCTGGCAGGATCTTAAACGTCGCTGAGAAACTTCTGGCCGGCGAGGTTGCTCTTGCCGACGGCGATCAGACCCGCGGGATCAAGCTTTTAGAGGAAGCGGTTGAGGCGGGTGATCTTCTCAATTACGACGAACCTCCGGACTGGGACCTTCCGGTTCGAGAATGGCTCGGGAGAGCTCTGCTTCGAGGCGGGCAGTATTCCGAAGCCGAAAAAGTTTACCGGGCGGAATTGGTTAAACATCGCAACAATGGTCGCGCTCTTTTTGGCCTCGCAGAGGCACTACAGAAACAAAAAAAGACGGCTGCTGCTCAAAAGGCTCGGCTCAAATTTGCAAAAGCCTGGGCAACCGCCGATACCAAACTGCGCTCCGAAGACGATGTTCGTTGATACCTGTATTTAGATCGGACGGTTGCTGCCGCGACGATCGACCGTATGACGTCGCCGTCTACGTTATCTCGAGCAACGGATCAGGATTGCGAGCCTTTCTGGCGGGTCAGGAGGATAGAGCAAGAAACGATCGAAAAAGGGAAATCGCAAGAAAGAGGTTGTGAAAAAACTTCATTCCGACTTACTGGATCCGGTAGGCCTTGGATTTCCACGCTACCACAACTATTCCGCTGATCGAATCGCCGATCTTCCGTAAGCCGCCATCGAGCTTTTTATACTCCGCCGATCCACGAGCGACGTTGATGGTCGGCTGGCCGTGGTAAGCCGTGTCATACCATGCACCGTCCCGGCTCACAAACTTCTTCCCCCCGGCTTTTCGCTCGAGAGCCACCATACCGGCAACGCCGTTGTTATCTATCTGCTGCTGGGTGTTTTGTACCGACTTTGCGTTCGGACCCGACCTTTTAGCGGCCGAAAGGACGTCGCGGGAAACCTGATCATTTGATGTTTTCGAAAGAGCGGCTGTTTCCCGGCGACGGTCTTCGATTTCTGTTTTGGCCTTTGAGTCCTCTTCTTTTTTATCGGCAGGCGCCGTCGAAGGCTGATCCGCGACCGTCGCAGCCGGTGCTGCCACGGGCTTAGCTGATTCCGAAGCAGTGCCTCCGATCGCCGCGTCCTTTTCTGTCGTTACGCTGGGACCGCCCGGCATTGTGGGCCGCCCGCTTTGGGAACTTGCCGCGGACTCCGGCTCGGAAACCAGTGGAGCTGCTGTGTTGGCGGTGGAGACGTTCGCGGCAGCCATCGCATTTGATGACGAATTCGAATTCATCGCCGTGTTCGCCTGGCTTAGAAACGGGGCATTAGCTGCTCGCTCGTTGACTTTTGCAACCGTAGCATTGTCCCCCGAGTTTCGATTTTGAATAGCGATATACCCGAGAACACCAGAAAAAACCACTACTAAAGCACCCATTGCGAGCGCCAGATTCGGCGACCGGAATATATTTTGATACCACGGGATCGCCGCTCCGCCCACAGGAGGTGCAGTCGCGAGGGCAGGCTCATATGTCGGCTGCGCATCTAAACTCATTTGAATGGTGCCCGAGAGGATTCTCCGGCACCTATCGCAATCGGCAAAGTGCTCGATATATTGATGCTTTGCCTGGTCGGGCAGCACATTTTCGGCAAAGGCAACGATCCCGTCAGTGTCCAAATGGCTGCCGTCAGGATCTATCGCTCGTACCGTCGACGGTGCCCGCACCTTTCGCAGGATCGCATCAATTTCTTTGTCGAATTCCAGTTCCATTTCTTTATAAGCCACAGAGGAAATTAACAGGGATATAGGGGATAAATCCGGATATTAGGAAAAATCAAAAAAATCCCGTTTATCCCTTTCGTCCCTGTTAATTTCAAATACCTCTGTGGCGACAGGTTTTCGTAACCCACTATCAGAACGCCTCACGTCAAGAAATCTTGCATCAGAACTGCAAGCATAAGCACCGCGAACATCGTCTCGAGATTTAAGCCCATACTCGCAGCGGTGTCGCTGAGGTGCCGCTTTACCTCCGTATCGGTCCATCCGTGCCGCTCGCGGAGGTTCTTTTCGACGCCTTTGCGGATGTCCGATTGAACACGAGTAAGCTTTCGGCTGGCCGTTGCTTCGTGATAGCCGAAAGTCGCGGCGATATCCTTCAGCTTGAGGTCGTCAAAATAATACATCTTGAGGATCAGCCGGTCCTCCGCCTCAAGGCCGCCGATCGCCGTACTTAAGGCCTCGGACACATCCGACGTGGCCTGGCCCTGCGAAAAAAGCTCCTCCGGATTTTTCCCGTGCGAAGCAAAATGGTTATTGTCGTTACCGGACGATTCGTTAGCCAGAACCTCAAATTCGCGATCGTCCTCGACCTGGACAAACTTGGCTTGCTTTCGAAACTGATCGATCGCAAGCTGCGAAACGACCGCCCGCAGCCAGCCGGCGAGAGAACCGCGGCCGGAGTAATACGCTAATTTGCTCTTTTTTTTGCCTTCGGCGTCGATCCGCAAGCCGTAAAGTTCGGCCCAGATCGAACTCGCAAGGTCCTCGGCATCTTCATTATTCGACGACATCTTGCGCGCCGCCGATTTTACGGTCGAATCGAAGTTTGCTACCAAGTCTTCCCAAGCCGTTTCGTCGCCATTTTCACACGCAACGATCAGGCACAGATCATCGGCACGTATCTCCCGGACAAACTCCTCGATCTCAGTGTTAGCTGTGTTCGGGCTGTCGCGAAGCAGATATTTTTCAAGGGTCGCACCGACGCGTTCCGCGATTTCCGCCCCCGTCAATCCACGCGAATTTTCAGCGCGAGATATCAAATGCTCTATCGCTTCCTCAACAGTATTTTTGTGTTTTTCAGCGATCGAGATCATTCAAAAGTTGACAAGATTTTAGCACTTATTGGATGAAAGCTGGAAGGAATCGGGTTGTTTGTTCATTGTGTCGGTAGCCCACACGTAAGTAAGGACTCCGTGATGGAGTAGGAAGCCCTTACTCACGTGCGGGCTACCGACACACTACCGAAGGTGCTTTCGCAGAAACGACACGATCTTATACCCGTCATAGTAGACCCATGGTTTTTCGCCGAGCGTATAGTGCCCGCACGGGATGGCGGCTTTGCTGTGTTTGATCTTGTGGCGACGAAGTTCGTTCATCACATCGAGCGAGAGGTCGACCGGGAAACTCAGGTCATAGAGAGTGTAGATGTATCGCTGCGGCCGCGGCGGTTGTGCGGCTAGCCGTTCGATATAGGACATCGGCGATATCGGCAACCAGTATTCGCGAAGCTCATCTAGTGTGAGGTTGTCGCCGATTCCTTCTTTGACCGCATAGGTCGAAAGGCCGTGCCAGACGACGTCGGCCGGATAGCCTGAGACGTGGTTAAAGACGGCGGTGTCGATCGCCGTGTCGTGGACAAAGGCGAAAAAGCCGACGCACGACCCGATACTGGTGCCGACGATCCCTATCTTTTCGTATCCTTGCTGCTTGAGCCATCGGATGGCCGCCCGCGCGTCGACGACCGATTGACGCAGCCCCTGCAATGTCCGCCCGACGTTTGGAGCAACTAAATAATCGGCACGGTTAAGCTCCGCGGGCATCCGCTCTTCGTGAAACGGCAGCGTCATTCGCAATGCGGTGATGCCGACGCGGTTAAAGATCTTGCATAGGTCAAAGTACGTTCCGGCCTTGGCGTTCCAATGCGGCAGGACCACAACGGCTGAGCGTTTATTCGCCGCGAACGGAAAATATTTGGCGTAGACCGTATTGTTCTCGGGCGACGATGTGGGGATGCCGCTCGTCCATGTCAGATCGTCGCCGTGTAGGTCGTAATCGGCAATGTCGGGCGAGTGAAAAAACTCATCGCTGTGTTCGACCGCCCATTTCGAATGCTGGCTGAACACCTTTCGCGGATCGTCGCCGCTCGGGTGATCGGTAATAAATTCCGTACCCCAGCCAAACGGATGCACGACTCGATTGTCATCGAGCAGTGCGAAGTGCCGTTCGCGGGCGTGCATGTAACGTTTGAGCATTGGTCCCTTTTGAATTTACCGAATATTAGAGGGTGATATGAATGCGATATATCTAGCCGTAAAAACGACGATATTACTCAATACTAACCTAGAGCGGCTTCATTTGTGGAAACAGCTGACGGACGCTTTGTCGAACGTTCCTTCATCGATAAGGGATCTGCTAGAGCGATCTCTCGAAAAGAATTTATTTATCCGGGGCAACGGGCGTGGCGTAATACCCGACTCGTGTCCGAACCGTTAGTCGCGGCATACCGCGGGGCGGAGTGACCTTCGCTTTCAGCTGTCGCCACTTTCCATCCTGATTAAAGTCTTTCGGAATATAGCCAATTGAATATTGATGGCGAAGTTCCAGAGCGATGCGTTCAAAGATCTCATCCATTTCGACATCCGAGCCAGGAAAGAAAGCCTGCCCGCCGGTGACGCCGGAAAGCTCTCTCAGATATGCTTGACCCTGGGCACCCTCGCGACTGAATGCGTCTTCCCCATTTATGCCGACCGAGTAGATGATAACGTCCGACTCTTTTAACAGGCTCCGCACTTCCCGCACATTATAGCGTGAGCTGTTGTCCTGTCCGTCACTAATGATCAACAGAGCCCGTTTCTGGTACGCTCCGCGGATCACATTTGCCGTGCCGAGATAAACCGCATCATATAAGGCCGTATTGCCTTTGGTCCGCAGGTTCGACAACTTATCCAAAACCGCATTGCTGTCACGAGTTCGATCCATCAATAATTGGACCTTGTCGCTAAATGCGATCAGCGAATACTCGTCGGACGGATGACTTGTCAATATAAAGCGTTCCAGAGCTTTCCTCGATCTCTTGATCTTGTCGCCGCCCATCGAACCGGACACATCAAAGATGACTCCTATCGAGGCGGGAGAATCTGTGTCGGAAAAAAATGAAATTTCCTGCTCGACATTGTTCTCGAAAATAGTGAAATTCTTCTGTGTAAGATTCGAAACGTAGCGGCCCCATACATCGGCAACGGTCAACGTCAGGGTTACCAGATCCGTTTGAATTTTCAACGGCTTTTCGTCACCCACAATTTCCGGTGTCGGTGTTGGCGTGGGTGTTGTCCTAACGCCTAGCGGCTCCTTATTTTGGGCAAAGGTAAAATGTTCGGGCGTCAGGAAAAGAATGGCGAGAGCAGCGAGCAAAAAACACAGATCGAACCGACGGGGAGCTTGTGATCGTAGGTCGAAGATACCTCGCAGATCCATTTGGACAAATAAGGCTTAAATGACTGGTCTACCAGACCTTAGGATATCACGAGAACACATTATGGTTGCCTTGAGATTGGGTGCGATATCTGGATATATTTAGGCCGCAAGAACGTTGATCGAGCGTGACCCTGCGATAATCTGCGGCCAAAATCTCTGGTTAAGCCGTTGCCGATTTGGCTTTTTTTACGATCTTTTCGTAAAAGGCAATGTATTGCGGAATTATCTTGTTGGTCGAGTAACGTTGGACGGAAAGTTCCCGGCCTCGCTCTCCAAATGTTCGGCGAAGCTCTTCGTCGCGTAATAATCGCAGGGTATCGGTGCTCATCTTTTCAACATCACCGACATCACTGAGGAATCCAGTCTCACCGTCATTAATAACCTCCGGAATACCGCCGATCCGGGTCGCGATGACTGGCACCTCGCAAGCCTGAGCCTCGAGTGCTGCCAGGCCGAAAGATTCGAGCTCCGAGGGCAGCAGAAACACATCCGCAATACCAAGATAATCCGCAATATTTGCCTGCTTGCCGACATAAACGATATTACCGTTCATTTCGAGCTGTTCGCCGTGATAGCGAACGGAAGAAAGTTCCGGACCGTCGCCGACCATAACCAGCCGCGCATTGATACCGGCAGCCCGGACCTTGGCGAGTATCTCGACGCAGTCCACCGGCCGCTTGACAGCGCGGAAATTCGAAACGTGTACGAGCAGACGTTCGCCGTTCGGCGCAAGCTCCGTACGCAGCGGCGAATCAGGCAGCCGCATATAATATTTGCCACAGATAAAATTCGGAATGACCTCGATCTCGTCGAAATCAAACGTCTCGATCGTCGCCTGCTTTAGAAACTTCGATACGGCGGTCACACCATCTGACTGCTGCAGGCCATATCGCGTGATCGGCAGATACGACCGGTCGGCACCCACGAGCGTTATGTCAGTTCCATGGAGCGTCGTGATGACGGGAACGTAACGCTTTTGCTTAATAGATTCGCGAGCGAGAATCGCACTTATTGAATGCGGGATCGCGTAATGAACATGCAAAAGATCCAGTTTTTCCGCACGAGCGACCGTCGCCATCTTGGTCGCCAGGGCGAGGTCGTAAGGCTGATGCTCAAACAGCGGATACGACATCATTTCCACCTCGTGAAAATGGATCCGCTCGCTTAATTCGGTCAGCCGCGTTGGCAAAAATGATGAAATGAAATGGACGTTATGCCCGCGTTCGGCAAGGTCGCGGCCAAGCTCGGATCCGACGATGCCGCTGCCGCCATATGTTGGATAAACCGTGATTCCAATATTCATAAAGCCCTTCTGAAGGTAATTGAATATGGTATCACGCCGGTTTAACCAAAAAGAAACTAAACAAATACTCGAATCACCGCGCCGGCAAATAACAGCACGACGGAAAGGCACGTTTTCTTGCTCTCGGGAGCGGGTTCGGTGTTGGCCGGTACATCCGATTCCATTACCGGTTCGTTTGGAGCCATTGAGATCTCCGTTTTCGTTCCCTTTTTGCGGACAAGATAAACGATACCTTTGTTATCGTCGGTGAAGAGAAATGAATTTGCGTCCAGTTTCATAATGTCGCAAGGCCGGCCATAAACCGTTCCTTTTGAAAGAAAACCGGTCAAAAAATCTTTCAATTCTTCCCCTTTTCGCATGATGACGATCTTATATCCATGTCCGATCGCCTTGTTTGTCGAACCGTGCAGCGAAACCAGAAAGGCATTCTTATAGATCTCCGGAGCGTTCGCGTCGTCAAAATAGTCAAAGCCCAACGCCGAGCCGTGGGCGGGAAAGAATGCGTACGGAGCAAGCACATTTTTGCAGCCCTCAGGCCGTTTGAACTGCGGATCGGCAATTATCCTTCCGCCGGACGAGTGACAATACGGCCAGCCGTAATCGGCTCCCTTCTTGAGCGAGTAGAACGTTTCGTCCGGTTTTTGCAGGCCGAGATGATCCGAACCCTGATTTGTCGCAAATACAAAATTGCCGATCGCTCGAAGTCCGACGGCATTGCGTAGGCCACGGGCAAGTTCTTGCTGATCACTGCCGTCAGGGTTCATTTCGATCACACTCGCACGGACCTGTTCCTTTTCGACGCACGCGTTGCAGCTTGAGCCAACCGATACGTAAAGCTTGCCCTGAGGAGAAAAAGCGATCGTACGCGTCAGGTGCCACCCGCCGTACTTATAACTGAGGCCATAATCCGGAAACGTGGCGAGCGTCTGCGGGTTTTTATCCGTGGGAGTTGTCTCGCCCCGGGTAAATTTTTGCCGTGTTAATCGATGAGTTTCGGCGATATAGAGCCAATCCTGACCCGCGGCGTCCCGGTAAAACTGAACACTGTTCGGATTTCTCAGGTTCCGCAAATAGGTGATAACTTTCGAAAACTTGCCTGTTTTCGAGTCCCAGCCGTCCAGTATATAGACCGTCCCTTTTTTGTTGTCGGACAAGTCGAACATGTCGGTGACGAATATCCTTCCGTCGGGTGACTTGGCGAAAAAGCGCACTCGTTTGAGCCCTTCGACCGCCGGTATGATCTCAAATTCCTCAGGTAAATTCAGACTGATGGTGGTGCCGTTTGCGAGGGACACTTTATGCGGAACCAGTCCTGACTGAGCCGAAATAGAAACACTGATCGAAAGCAGCAAAAAAAGTAGTATGATTCTCATAAATTCGCGGTGGTTATAGCGACGGCGCGACCTTTCCTCGAAATGGTTACTCACTTCCGTATATTTTTCAAGCCGGAATGACCCACGCCTTACAACGGGGACCCGATTTGATCGAACACTTGAACCAACTTTCGCGTATTTCTTTTCGACGAGGAGCCAGAACGATATGTATTGTCCCGATTGCGGTATCGAAGAACGTCAAGCTAACCAATTTTGTCGGGCCTGCGGAGCCGACTTAAAGCGAGTTCGTGTTGCCCTCGAGACACCGGACAGCATAACCGCGTCGGCAGCGTCCGCTCGCGAAGATATCGGCCGCGCAGTTGCGGCCAAAATACGCGAGACCGAGTCGGTCTATGAATTGAAAAAGGTCGCCGAAGACGTGCTTCCACAGATCGAGAAATTTCTGGAATCTCCGGAAGAAAAACGCCTCCGCCGAATGCGTCTCGGCATGCTTTTATCCTGCATTGGCCTCGGTGCCGCGATCGGCATTTCACTCGTGAGTATGGTGATGAAGGATAGCGAAGTTATATTCATGGCCGCCCTCGGCCTCGTTACATTCTTTATCGGCATCGGCTTTATCCTCAACGGCGTCTTCCTCACGATCCCCAAGAAATCACTTGCTGACCGCTCATCCGATGCCGACAGCCAAAGAAAGCTCGACGGCGGCCGAAGCGTCACTCATGAATTGAGCTTGCCCGAACCGTCAAGCCTGTTTTCATCGGTGACCGAACACACGACACATCATCTGAAAGAAAAACAAACTGTTAATCGTGACTAATACTAAGCCTCTTCGTTGTGTTGCACCTCCTATTTGACAGGAACGAGCCGCATGATCCGATCGTCGTCGGTGGCAGGAGTGCCGCGACCATCGCGATTTGAGGTTGAGAAATATATGTAGCCATCGGGACCCTGTTCCATCTCGCGAATGCGACCAAAGTTACCATCAAGCAGATTTTCCTGGCTCACGACTTTTCGCCCGTCGAGGACAACTCGAACGATCCGATGGCCACCGAGGCAGCCGAAAAAGAAGTTTCCTTTGAACGCTGGAAAGGCCGATCCGTTATAGAACATCGCGCTGCCGGGAGCACATGCAGGTGAGTACTCGAGCAGCGGCGAAACCATACCGTCCCGGGTCTCGGTGTGATGGATCTCAGGCCAGCCGTAGTTTTTACTCGCTTCGAGAATGTTTACTTCATCGCCGCCACCGCCGCGGCCTTCAAAATAGCTTGGGCCGTGTTCGGTTTCGAAAATAAGGTTCGAGCCCGGCTGCCAAGCGATTCCCTGCGGATTCCGATTGCCGTAAGTCCAAATCTCGGGCCTCGCTCCGGGCGTTTTTAGAAAAGGATTATCTTCGGGGATCGTGCCATCATCGTTGACGCGCAGCACTTTGCCCGCGAGTGAGTCGAGCTTTTGGGCCAGATTCCAGTCGGTCGAATCACCAGTCGTGATATACAATTTGCCGTCGGGCCCGAATCTACAGCGCATGCCGGAATGATTCGGTGCTCCCGGCACATCGTCGACTATGGTTTTGGGTTCCCCAAATTTCCCGTCGGTATATTTGTATCGAACGACCTTTACGCGTTTTCCCTCTTTGTTATAAGAGTAAGCAAGGTAAATGTAGGCCTTGGTCCCAAATTGAGGGTGCAGCGTGATATCCATCAAACCGCTTTCGCCTGTGGGCTCGACATCCGGGACAGTAAAGACAGGCTCGACCCGAAGTTTTCCTTTTTCAATGACCCGAACACGGCCTTTCCGCTCGGTAAAAAGAAGGTCATTGTTCGGAAGCCACGTAAATCCCCAAGGGATCTCCAGTCCGCTCGCCACTGTTTCAAGCCGAAAACGAACGTCCTTAACTTGGGTTTCGAACGTTTGGTTATCCGCAAACCCCGTGGGAGCCGCTCCGCAGGAAACTATCAGAAGCGTGCAGCAAAGCCAAAATGAAATCGCTGAAAATCGTCTGGCCATATTGCGATAATACCAATTTTAGTCGGCGTCTTTAAGGTGAGAATCAGGTATAGTCGACAGCCTCGAATGTCAGAGTAGATCGATCGACAGAATATCACCGATCCGGTCAACTTCAATGTCAGCGGAGGGATAATTCGCAACGTCCTCGGCATTCAAGGCGTAGTGGCCCTGCTTGGGAAAAACGGTTGTCACGCGGTCGCCCCAGATATTTTTGATCGCGGTGAGGATGCGGATCTTATCATCGATGAGCACGTATCTCTTGGCCGGGTAACGCCGTTCGACATCGGCGAGTTCATACTCCTTGTGAACGTAGATAAGGATGTCCCCCGCGACAGCCTCGAAAAGTCCCGATCGTTCGATCTTACGCGGTTGAAAGACGACATCGCCGTCCGTCAAAATGACAACCTGTCCGAGGGCACTGCATTTTTCGATAACGTCGAGCGAATTTGGAAAGAGCCTGTTAGCAAACGGATAGTTGATCAAATACGTCGAAACGGCCAACAAATGCGAATCGTACGGATGGCCCAGCCTGTATCGCTGAAGCGCCCCCAAATAGTCTGCATAACCAAGTTCGCTGCGCAGCTCCTCAAAGATATTCCAGTAGATCGCACTTCGCTCTTCGCCAACCTCTCTGTCCAGAAATCGGCGGAGGTCCTGCGTGACTCTGTCGTTATCGAGGAGCGTGTTATCGACGTCGAAGAGGAAAACCGTGTCTGATCGCGTCATAATTCCGATGACATTAACTTGTCAGCCTCCTATAAATATTCGGCATCCGTTCAGGCAGACTGAGAACGTCGTCAATGATCGTATAGCCTACGTCACCGTAAAGATCCTTGAGTTCATTCTCTGACTCACGGTCGACCGTTATGCAAAAGGGAGTGACACCGGCGGACTTTGCTTCGAGTAGTGCCTCGCGCACATCCTCGCGTGCGTACCGGGCATCTCCGTAATCGTGATCGTACGGCCGGCCGTCCGTCAGGATGATGAGCAGTTTTGTTCTCGATTCCTGCTTTAAGATCTTTGCCGCCGCATGCCGGATGGCGGCACCGAGACGCGTGTTGTTTTGAAAGGTGATACCACCGATCCGCCGTTCGATCTCCTCAGAGTATTTTTCCCCAAAATCTTTGACTACGTAGAATTTTACGTTTCGACGGCCTTCGCTCGTAAACCCGTTGATCGAATAGACATCGCCAACCGCTTCGAGCGCTTCGCTCATCAACACGAGGCCTTCCTTTTCGATCTCGATTATTCGCCGTCCGGGATAGGTATATGGCTGCAGCGGATTACGTGTGATCGTTCTCGCGGTCGATGACGACTGGTCGAGCAGGATAGAAACCGCAACATCCCGACGACGACGCAGCTTTTTGGTGTAGATATTTTCTGATTGTTGTCCGTGTATTTTGCGGTCGACGACGAGATCGACCAGGGCATTGAGATCGTAATCCTCGCCATCGAGCTCGCGGTTGATGCGGGTCAGGTTTTCGGGTTTCATCAGTTGAAACTGGTATCTGATGGACGAGATCACACCGCGGTATCGCGAACGGGCGATCTCAACAAAATTTCGGTCGCCTTCTTTTACCTTTTTCTCGATGACACGGCTCCAGCCGACACGGTAATCGTTTAATTCGCGGTCCCACTCGTCATATGCGAAGGCAACGTCATCCGCTTCGAGCGGCTGCTCCGGCATATCGTTTTGCGACCAGGCCTCCGAGCCCTGAAGGTCGTCGGGCTCGCCCTCGTCATCGAGGCTGTTCCAAGCGTTGAAAAGATCACTGATTTCCTGAGCGTTTTTTTGCTGTTCACGACTTACCTTGTCTTCGGTCACAGACTCGGCGGATTCCTTGTCTTCGTAAGCAAATTCGCCTGATTCTTCTGTTTTGTCCGGCTCGGCTTCCAGCGATTGATCGGGTGAAATGTTCTGAAACAGGGTGTAAACACGACTTGTGGCCATGATCGTATCGGCAACAGTCGCCTCGGACCTGGCGAGATACGATTCGATCACGGATTCGATCTCGGAAACGATCTGCCCATAAAACTGACGGGCGTCGTCCGTTGCCCCGCCGCAAATGGTAATTTGAAAGAGCAATTCAAACGGAACCTGGTGCATCGGCAGATCGAAAATGTAAGGCCGATTCCTCTTAAGGAATGAACGCATGAGGTCGAGATCGTTTCGCAGCCCGCGATAGGTTTGGCGCAACCGGTTGTCGATGCGTGCGTTTTCAAGGGTGCCGAAGACCTTCCGTGCGAGCCTCGGCTCGGGAAATGCCGTTAGTACGGCTCGATAATCCGAACCCTTTGGCAATCGCTTTTTCCCTTTTCTTTCCTTCGCGGCGCCTTTGTCAGGAAGTGCTCGTTCGCCCTTTTGAACGTCCTCAATATATCCGGCCAGCGAGAAGGCGTCGAGTTGGTCGGCAGTCGCCTCATAAAGTTCAGTTAGCTCCGCAAAAGCAGCTTTGAGGCCGGTCGTATCACTTTCAAATGTCCCAAATTCGATCTGTCCCGCACCGTAAGCCGCAAGGACCTTGTAAAGACGAAAATCCATCGCTTCGTCGTCAAACTCGGCAACGGAAACCGGCAGATATATCGTCTTTCCATTGCCGATCCGCGACTGTTCGGGCATCGATGTTATGGGCTCAACTTCGATCTCTTTGCCGGTTAGGGCTTCGACGTACAACCGCAAGACGGTTTGAATTTTTTCGAGCGGCAGTCCGAGCCGGGCCTCGTGAAGCCGGTCTTTTGATCCCCGCGTTTCGAGGGCAAAATAGCTACGGCGAGCCTTAGGTGAGTCGGTTTCGCTGCCGGACATGCCAGTCGCGACCCATTGTTCAAATTGTTCAATGGAAACCTCTTTAAGGGCCGACGAGCTCGACCTGAAGGCGGCCAGGGCACTCTCCGCGTCCGTTTCGGCGATCTTCGCGGTTAGCTGCAACACAGAGCGAATGTCCTCGGCCCCACCGCGCCTTTTACGTGCGTCAAACGACGCGAAAAACCGTGGAGTCGATCGCAGGAACGAAATAAGCACGGCATTACCATATCCAGCTATCGTTCGAGCCAAGATACACCAATCGTCGAACGCGGCCGGAGCGGCCGCGAGAACATCACCGCCGGACGATACAAAGTGTAATGTGACGCTGCCGCCAAACTCGAGAAATTCGACCGAGTGACGCATCAAAACCAGCACATTGTCGGCATTGATCTTGTCGAGCGTTGCCGACAGGTTTGACCACAGGTCAGCCGTCATTCCGCCGGTCTTATTCGCGAAGACGCCCGCGAGAGCTACCACCGCCCTACCAACCTCGTCCGAGCGATCTTCGAAACGCAATAATGCTCGTGCGACCTCGGGCGTTCTATGGAGAAATTCTGAACTGTGTTTTGCCGATCTCGCGGAGATCTCGGCGGCGAGGACCAGGACGTCCTCAAGAAACTTTCGATCCTTGATCCCGGCGGCCAGCTTTGGAACAAAGCTGAAAGTTTCGAGAGCGATCGAACTCGATAAAACCAATTGGCGCGAACATATTTGAAAGATTGTGGACCTGACTTTTTCCGGCACGGCCGTTAATCCGTCCACACCTTTTGAAAAGAATGCTACTCCGACGTCGGCGCTTCCCATCGCAAGCTTGCGTCCCAGCTCGCCCCAAAGACGAAGGTCGTCGGCCGAGAGCAACGTCGCCGCGTTCGGGACCGCCGCGACAAACTCGCGGCTAACACGAAGCGAAACTCCGGCAAGAGCAGCACTCATTTCGAGCGCAGCACGTTTCTTTTCGCCCGAAAGTTTTCCGAGCTGCCGCGCCAGCGACGTAAATGTCGATTTTTCCTCGTGTGAGTTGATTTCGTCCGCCATTCGATAACTATATTTTACATCTTAGGCGGCAGGCCATCCGAATAGATGAATATGTGCCAGCACGCATTGGTGCCATACTCGATCAAAGCGTCCAGCTTGTTCGCGTTTTCCATCTCCGCCAGTTTTTTCATTACAAAATTCTGCTCTTCGGCGGTCATGTGCTTGCGGGCAAGATCGAACGCGCAACCGGATGTGTGCGGCGGCAGGCTGCCGTCGCCCCGTACCTTGAACGAATTGGGATTCGTAGCGTTCAAACTGATCTGATAGTCCATGGATCTCGTCAGCGAAGTCACTCGCAATGGACGGTTAAATTTTTGAAAATAGGCATTGGCGATCTCCTCAAGGATAGGTTTGGCACGCTGGTTGAACATTCTGAGAAGTCGCATTCGCATCTGCTTGCGGTCGTTCGGATTATTGATGTCGTATTTCTGTCCGGCAAAGTCGGAAGCCAGCTTTTGAAGAGCTTGATATTTTGGCGAGCCCGGTGCGATGTCGGCATCGCCATCCTTGAAACTGAAAGCCTGAAAGGGGCCCTCGCCCGCGCTTCCGCCGACCGCAAGGTAAAAACTATTGGTCGCCATTGGCATCTCGATCAGATCGCCCGCGAGACGCTTCTCCGCCAGTTCTGCAAAGTCCAGCGGTTGGTGGTAGCCGCTCGAATTCATTTCCTTCAACTTCGTTTTTTGCTTGATCACACCGTCGCCAAAAAGCTCTTTCGGAACGTCGAGACCGGCGGGGCGAATGCCGGTTTCCCCATTTCGTGCTTCGAGCGACTTTGCCTGACGATCGGCGAGGAATGCAGCGGTTACGTTCAGACCGGCGTCGCCTTTGTCATTCGATGTAACGGCGACATCCTTGACAGTTCCTGCATCAAGCTCCTTTTCCTCGGTTTCCCATGAAGCGATCAGATCATCAAGATCGTCCTCGTCCTCGCCGCCGAGCGGGTCTATGACACGCATCGGTATCACTTTTGAGCTGGCAACCGGAACCGTTATCCGATTGTTATTAGTACCTGTCGCGCCGCTGCTTCGGGACACGATCAGCAGAGCGATCAATGAACCAAAGATTATAAGGAAGCAAAGTGCTCCGGCCGCGATCAGTACTGTCGGAAATCCTCCGGCCTTCGGCTCAGCATTGCTCGCGGCTACTGGTTGAAGCACTGGTTCAATGACCGAAGCACGTGCCGCTTGTTTTTGGTCATTTGGCCCAGGAGCCGTTGCGACTGCGGATCCTCCGAATCCAATGTCGATCCGAATTTTGGTATCGCTGCCGACCTTGACAACGTCGCCATCCTGAAGAATTCGGGGCCCGCCGCTGAGCTGCTCACCATTCAAAAAGGTACCGTTCAGCGAGCCTTCATCGACAACGAGAATATCGTCGTCCTCTCTGAAAAATGTTGTATTTTTGCGGGAAAGCCCGGAGTCTCCGATCGTCAGATCCGCAAGTTCGGTTCGGCCGATCGATAGCTCGTCATCGAGCGAAGCCGTTCGCTCGCCATCAGGTGATTCGATATGAAGAACGACCTTTTTCATCAGTGATGGTGATCTTCGGTAAGTTCCTTGAGTTTAGAGATGTCCATAAGCCGCGAAAATTTGTCAAAATGGAACATCGATTCGTCCTTGCAGTAATCGCAGAAGAACGTCACATCCTCACCGAGATACATATCCTTGAGATGATAGGCGATAAAACATCCGTAGCAGCGCTGAATACGCTTGCCGAATTGTTGAAGTACTTCTTCTGATTGCTCTTCCATAACGAAAAATCTGATTTTAACATACTGGGATTTCGAGACGGCCTTGCAAATTATGTTCAGATAGTTTTCAATGTTACTACGATGTCAGTAGTTGTTCTCCATCCACGACATATCCATCATCACGTGCACCATCAGTCGCGCGTGAACTAACCTCGTCTTTTTAGATAAGAGAAAACTAGTTTTAGATTCACGGCCGGCGAACTTCGAAAAAGTTCCCAAGGGCGTTGTTTTGTTGTTTTTAGCGATATGAAATTAAAAATTGCCTTACAAAAATCAGGGCGACTTGCTAATGATTCGACCGACCTGCTGCGAAAATGCGGCATCGGATTTTCGAACGGGCTGGGCAAGCTGAGGGCGGAAGCGGCGGACTTTCCGCTTGAGATATATTTTCTGCGTGACGATGATATCCCCGATTATGTCGGTGACGGCGTCGCCGATGTCGGCATAGTTGGCGAAAACGTACTGGCCGAAAACCCTAAGGACGTCGATTCGATCGAAAAGCTTGGCTTCGGCCGCTGCCGCTTGTCATTAGCCGTTCCCAAGGGGTTTCAGTACCGGTCGCTCTCCGATCTCGGCGGCCGCCGGATAGCAACCAGCTACCCGACGATATTGCGCTCGTTTTTTGCTTCGCGAGGGATCGCCGCCGACATTCACGAGATCAGCGGCTCGGTCGAGATCGCTCCTTCGATCGGTTTGGCGGATGCCGTATGCGATCTTGTGAGTTCGGGCAGCACGTTATTTTCCAACGGCCTGCGCGAGGTCGAGACGGTCATGAATTCCGAGGCTGTGCTGATCGCGAACAAGTTTGTTAGTGAAGAAGCATCCGTAATACTCGACAAACTTCTTTTCCGCATTCGCAGCGTAAAAGCGGCTGCTCAGAACAAGTACATACTCTTGAACGCCCCTGTCGATAGAGTTGATGAGATATCAAGTCTGCTGCCCGGAATGCGGAGCCCGTCAATGCTGCCGCTAGCTGAACCCGGCTGGGTGTCGATGCACTCGGTGTTAAGTGAAACGGATTTTTGGGAAGTCGTCGATGCTCTGAAACGGGCCGGAGCCGAGGGCATTTTGGTCCTATCGATCGATCAGATGATCAGGTAAAGAAAATGAAAATAGTAAAATACCCGGCCATGGAAACGTGGGATCAATTGCTAAAACGTCCGGCGATCGACACGCAGTTTCTCGAACGCACGGTCTCAAATATACTCGCCGATGTCCGCAAAAGCGGTGACGCAGCGTTGCGTCATTGTGCCCGGCATTTTGACAAGGTCGAGCTGGATGAGTTTCTCGTGACCGAGGACGAATTTCTCACAGCCGATGCATTGGTCTCCCAGGAGATCAAGGACGCGATCGCCGTTGCAAAGGCTAATATCGAGAAATTTCATGACGTTCCGGACAATAAACCAAATGTGATAGAGACGACGCCCGGCGTTTTTTGTTGGAAAAAGGCCGTCGCGATCGAAAAAGTTGGGCTCTACGTGCCGGCCGGCACCGCTCCACTCTTTTCAACGGTACTGATGCTTGTGATCCCGGCCGTACTCGCCGGTTGTAGCGAGATCGTCGTTTGTTCACCGCCGAATCCTACCGGCAGAATCGACCCGGTAACGCTCTACGCTGCAAAGCTCAGCGGAGCGACCAAGGTTTTCAAGATCGGCGGTGCACAGGCGATCGGGGCAATGGCTTACGGTACTGAGAGTGTCCCGAAGGTTTACAAGATCTTTGGGCCGGGAAATCAGTTTGTGACCGAGGCAAAGTTGCAAGTGCTGCGTTCGGGGGCTGCGATCGACATGCCGGCCGGTCCGTCTGAGGTGGCGATTTTGGCCGACGAGAGTTGCGTCCCAAGCTTCGTCGCGGCTGACCTGCTATCGCAGGCCGAGCACGGACCGGACAGTCAGGTCGTACTCGTATCGACATCCGAAACCGTTATCAACGAAACGCTTGCCGAAGTCGATCGACAGATCGAGCTGCTGCCGCGAAAGGCGATCGCCGCAGCGGCGATCCAAAATTCGACCGCGATACTCGTCAACACAATTGATGAAGGCGTAGAAATACTCAATAAGTACGCCCCTGAGCATCTCATAATCGCAACAGATCGGGCTGAAATTGTCGCCGAAAAGATTGCGAATGCGGGTTCCGTTTTCATCGGAAATTTCTCGTGCGAGAGTGCCGGAGATTATGCCTCCGGTACGAATCACACTTTACCGACCAACGGAGCGGCCCGAGCGTATAGCGGCGTGTCGGTCGCGAGCTTTACGAAATCGATCACGTTTCAGCGGCTGACCGCTGACGGCATCCGCAATCTCGGCCCGACGATCGAAACGATGGCCGCGGCCGAGGGACTTGAAGCCCACAGGAATGCTGTCGCGATAAGGCGCGAGTGGATCGGAGGGCTCGATGACATTTGATCTCAAGCGACTCGTCCGCGAAAATATCAGGAAGCTGAGGCCTTACTCATCGGCTCGGTCGGAATTTATCGGCGCGGCTGAAATCTTTCTCGACGCCAACGAGAATGCTTTCGGTTCGCCCGCGGGTGGAGGGTTTAACCGCTATCCTGATCCCTTGCAGACGGCGCTGAAAAGCAGGATCGCACCGATGAGAGGCTTGGAAACATCCCAGATATTCATCGGTAACGGCAGTGACGAGGCGATCGATCTTCTGTTCCGAATTTTTTGCGAGCCGGGCCGCGACGAGGCTATTATCTGCCCGCCGACGTATGGGATGTATCGCGTTTCCGCGGAGATCAATGATGTTGCCGTCCGCGAGATACCATTGACCGACGATTTTCAGCTCGACGTTTCCGCGATCACTTCGGGTGTGCGAGGTGAAACGAAACTCATTTTTATTTGCTCGCCAAATAACCCGACCGGTAACGTGATGCGGCTCAAAGATATGGTTGAGATCGCCCAAAACTTTGGTGGCATCGTCGTGGTTGACGAAGCGTACATCGATTTTGCATCGGAATCTTCGCTGATCGCCGCACTCGCGGACCTGCCAAATCTCGTCATTTTGCAAACCTTCTCAAAAGCCTGGGGCATGGCCGGCCTTCGTGTTGGCTTGGCGTTTGCGGATGCCGAAATCATCGATCTAATGAACCGCGTGAAACCGCCATACAACGTCAGCGGCATTGCTCAGCGAGCGGTGATCGACGCTCTCGATGATCAGGAATCGGTTAGTACCTGGATTGCGTCCGCCCTCAAACAGCGCACTTTATTGAGCGAATCTCTTACGGGGTTCAACTTTGTCGAAAAGATCTATCCATCGGACGCGAATTTCATTTTGGTAAAAGTAACGGACGCCGATAGCATCTATCGTTTTCTGCTCAACGAGAAGATCGTAGTTCGAAACCGAAATAAGGTCGAACTTTGCGGTGGCTGTCTTCGGATAACTGTTGGAACGCCGCATGAGAATCAGCGGCTTCTAGCATCGCTTGCGAGGTTTGAAAGCCGGTAAGAATTGTTCGAAATAGCGAATAGTGAAGATCGAATAGCTGATGATATGAAAAAAGTATTGTTTATCGATAGAGACGGCACACTGATCAGGGAGCCTGACAATTTTCAGGTCGATTGTTTTGAAAAGATGCGATTTCTGCCCGGTGCTATCACCAACCTGGCAAAGATCGCCAGCGAGACAGATTACCTGCTTGTCATCGTGACAAATCAGGACGGGCTGGGCACGCCGAGCTTTCCGGAAGAATCTTTCCATCCGGTGCAGAATTTGATGGTGCAAACGCTCGCTGATGAGGGCATCGAGTTTGCCGATCTATTTATCGACCGCACTTTTCCGGCTGACAATGTACCGACACG
This sequence comes from Pyrinomonadales bacterium, assembly GCA_038245555.1. Taxonomy (GTDB): domain Bacteria; phylum Acidobacteriota; class Blastocatellia; order Pyrinomonadales; family Pyrinomonadaceae; genus OLB17. Next base: position 115,245 of record JBBRSH010000001.1, read on the forward strand.
CAAGCCGGGGACCGGAATGCTCACCAAATATTTGACCGGTGAATATGACCTTGCAAATTCCTATGTCATCGGCGACCGTCCAACGGATGTTCAGCTAGCAAAGAATCTAGGTGCAAAGGCGATCTATCTCAAGAAACCGCATTTCCCGCTCGATGATATTTACCGGGAGGATGTCTTTACTGTTGACGGGTGGGCAGATATCTACGACCATCTACGCCTTCCCGCACGCCGTGTCTCGCATCGGAGGACGACGAAGGAAACGGATATTGTGGTCGGGCTATGCCTCGATGGCACCGGAAGATCGGAGATCGCAACCGGCATTTCGTTTTTCGACCACATGCTCGAACAACTTTCACGTCACGGCGGACTCGATTTAGAGATAAAGGCGAAAGGCGATCTGCACATCGACGAACATCATACTATCGAGGATGTGGCGATCACGCTGGGTGAGGCCTTTTCGCTTGCGTTGGCTGATAAACGCGGGATGGAGCGTTATGGGTTTTGCCTACCGATGGATGATTGTCTCGCGCAGGTCGCACTCGATTTTGGAGGCCGAAATTGGCTCGTGTGGGATGCCGAGTTCAAAAGAGAAATGATCGGAAAGATGCCGACTGAGATGTTCTTTCATTTTTTCAAATCCTTTAGTGACAAGGCTCTTTGTAATCTGAATATCAAGGCCGACGGCACGATCGAGCACCATAAGATCGAGGCAATTTTCAAGGCGTTCGCAAGGGCGATAAAGATGGCGATACGCCGCGAGGGTAGTGAGCTGCCGACAACCAAGGGAGTTTTGTGAAGATAGGAATCGTAAAATACAACGCCGGAAATACCGTCTCGGTTATCAACGCATTACGTAGACTTGGTGTCGAGCCGATCGTAACCGATTCCGCGGAGGAGCTGAGGCAGGCCGATAAGGTGATCTTTCCCGGCGTCGGCGAGGCGTCGACCGCCATGAAATATCTTCGTGAGCGTGGCCTCGATACGGTCATCGTATCGCTTACGCAGCCGGTTCTAGGTATCTGTCTGGGCATGCAGTTGATGTGCTCGTATTCCGAGGAAAATGCGACGCAGTGTCTGGGCATTTTGCCGCATCGAGTCCGACAGTTTGTGTCTGACACGCTAAAGGTTCCACACGTCGGCTGGAACCGGATCGAGCGGCTTCGCTCGCCGCTTTTTCAGGGTGTCGGCGAGGCCGAACGCGTTTACTTCGTGCACGGTTATTATGTCGAAGCTTATTCGGACTCGACCGCCGTCACAAATTATGGTTTTGATTTCAGTGCCGGCGTATCCCGTGGCAATTTTCACGCAATACAGTTTCATCCCGAAAAATCCGGCGACGTAGGTGCCCGGATCCTCGAGAACTTTCTGAACATATGATCGAAATAATTCCTGCAATGGATATTATCGGCGGTAAATGCGTTCGCCTGACGCAGGGCGATTTTTCGCGCGAAACTGTGTATTCGGACGATCCTCTGGAAACGGCTAAACGATTTGAGGCCGCCGGCCTCAAGCGTTTGCATATGGTGGATCTCGATGGGGCTCGATCGGGAACGCCCTCAAACATGCAGGTGTTGGCACGTATAGCCGGAGCGACGGCATTGATTATCGACTATGGCGGCGGCATCAAATCGGAAACCGATGTCTCAGCCGTTTTTAACGCAGGCGCCGCGATCGTAAATATAGGCAGCCTCGCCGCCCGTCAGCCGGAGATATTTCTCGGCTGGGTCAATAAATTTGGGAGCGACCGGATCCTTCTGGGTGCGGACTCGCGGAGGGGAAAAGTGGCAATTGACGGATGGCAAACTCAAACTAAAACGCCGCTGCTCCAATACCTCAGAAATTTTGCAGACCGCGGTGTGACCAGAGCTTTTGTCACGGACATAACAAGCGATGGGGGCATGAAAGGGCCTGCGTTAAAACTATACAAGCAGATCGTGGGTGAAATACAGGAGATGGACTTGATCGCCAGTGGAGGCGTCCGTTCCATAACCGATATCGACAAGCTAGATGGAGTCGGGTGTAGTGGCGTGATCATCGGCAAGGCTCTCTACGAACAAACCATAAAACTATCTGATCTGGAGAAATATGCTGGCTAAACGCATAATTCCGTGTCTTGACGTCAAAGATGGGCGAACAGTAAAAGGCACAAATTTTGTCGGCCTGCGAGACGCCGGCGATCCGGTCGAACTTGCCGTTCGTTACTGCAGCCAAGGAGCAGATGAACTCGCGCTTCTCGATATCACCGCCACGAACGAGCGCCGTAAAACACTCGCCAAGCTCGTGACCCGTGTTGCCGCCGAGATCAACATTCCTTTCATTGTCGGGGGCGGCATTTCCGCGGTGGACGATATCGGAGTTCTGCTTGATTCCGGAGCCGACAAAGTATCGATAAACACCGCTGCCGTTAAAACTCCAGGTTTGATCACGGACGCTGCGTCCAACTTTGGCTCTCAGTGCGTCATCCTCGCTATCGACACAAAATCTACCCGTGATGGCTGGAAAGTATTCCTAAATGGCGGACGCCTTGAAACCGATCTGGACGCGATCGAATGGGCAATACGCGGCGTCGAACTCGGTGCGGGTGAGATCCTGCTAACGTCAATGAACTCGGACGGAACAAAAATGGGATTCGAGATTGAGCTAACCCGCTCGATCTCGGCAAAGGTGCGGGTACCCGTTATCGCGTCGGGCGGTGCCGGACGGATGGATGATTTTGCCGATGTCCTCACGGCCGGGTATGCCGACGCGGCTCTCGCGGCGAGTGTTTTTCATTATGGTGAGATCGCAATTCCCGATTTGAAGGCGTTTCTCAAAGATCGCGGGATCGAGGTAAGGATATGAATCTGGATTTCGAAAAATATGCGGACGGCCTGATTCCTGCTATTGTTCAGGACGCCGAAACGCGAACAGTGCTCATGTTGGGGTTTATGAACGCGGACGCGATCGAGGAGACCCGGCGCAGCGGTCGCGTCACCTTCTTCTCCCGGTCAAAGCATCGGCTTTGGACAAAAGGTGAAACAAGCGGCAATCATCTTGATGTGGTCTCGATATGTACCGATTGTGATGGGGATACTCTGCTCATAAAAGCGAAGCCCGTTGGGCCAGTTTGTCACACAGGTTCAAAGACATGTTTTGGTGCCGAGAACGACTCGCCGAGAAGCCATTCTGACTTTTTGATCGAACTTGAGGCTGTGATCGATCAGCGGCGCCAGCAAAAACCAGCAGATTCGTACGTCGCCGATCTATTCGCAAAAGGAATCAATAAGATCGCCCAGAAGGTAGGTGAAGAAGCGGTCGAATTAGTGATCGAGGCTAAGGACGAGAATTCGGAGCGATTCAAGTCCGAGGCGGCCGACCTTTTATTTCACTATTTGATCCTGCTGCGGGCCAAAGGGATCTCGATTAACGACGTTATAGACTTGCTTGAGCAGCGTCGGAAATAACTACTTCACCACACCGCGTTTCGAGCTTTCGATGAATGTCGTCAGCAGATCTACTTCGCTGCAGCCGGTGATCTCCGATCGTATTCGCTCGACGGCCTGGGTGGTGTTTAACTTTGCAGACAGCAGTAGGTGAAAGGCGTGGTTCAGCTTCTCGGCGGTTTCTTTCGGATATCCACGACGCTTCATACCGAGGCGGTTAAGACCGTAACATTTCGCGTGATTGCCCTGGATGATAGCAAACGGAAGAGCGTCTTTTACCACGACCGAATAGCCGCCGACGAAGGCTTCCAACCCGAGCCGGCAGAACTGATGTACACCGGAGTACGCACCGACGCTAGCCCGATCGGCAATTTCGACGTGCCCGGCCAACGTGGCCGCATTAGCCATGATGATCTCATTACCCAACTGACAGTCGTGAGCAACATGGGCCTGGGCCATCAACAGGTTATCGTCGCCGATCTTTGTCAGGCCGCCACCACCGACCGTGCCGCGATGGATGGTAACAAATTCGCGGATCTGATTCCGCTTACCGATCTCGGTGACAGTTGGTTCGCCGGCATACTTGGTGTCCTGCGGAGCATGTCCGATGGAAACAAAGGGAAAGACTTGAGTGTCGTCGCCGATCGACGTTTTGCCATCAATGACAACGTGCGAATGAAGATGAACTCCGTTTCCCAGGACGACTTCATCACCGATCTTGCAGAACGGGCCGATATAACAGTTTTCGCCGATCTTCGCGGCCGGGCTCACGATAGCGGTTTCGTCAATAGAAATGGGCATAGACGCGATCAATTTTATTCTGAATCGTCCGCGGAAGACTCTTCGTCGACTTTGACGACTGTTTTGCGTACGACGAGCCAGGTGAAAATAATTGTGGCGGGAACTGACAGGAATATTCCCAATATGGCGCCGCCCACAATGGCCGCAATAAACCCAATCACCCCCAACCGCAGTCGCTTATTAAAGTAACCGAAAAGCAGCGGGATCAAACCGAGAACAAGTCCTATCAGTGCATTTATGAGCGCACCATAAAAGATCAACTCTCTGGCAGTCAGGTGAATTGGGTCCATTACTTCTACTCCTTTGGCCGGTCGGCGATCACGGACATTATCTCGGCTTCTGTCGTAATATTGCCGTCGACTCGTGCAATGCCGCTCATTTTTTGGATCCTGGTCCCGATCCTTAGCGCAATAACTTCAAGTATCAACGTATCTCCAGGCACGACCGGACGGCGAAACTTGGCGTTTGCGATACCGCTGAAAAAGGGGATCTTGTTCGCCCGATCCTCAAATTCACGCAAGGCAAGTATTGCTCCTACTTGCGCGAGGGCTTCGATCTGCAGCACACCGGGCATTACTGGAGCCCCCGGAAAATGTCCGGCAAAAAACGGTTCATTGGCCGTGACCTGTTTTACTCCAACGATCCGGATGCGAGGTTCGAGTTCGATGATCTTATCCACCAACAGGAATGGAAAGCGATGCGGCAGAATCTTTTGAATAGCTACTGAATCCAAGATTGCCATATCTCGCAATGATAACAAAAAAATCAAAAGCAAGAAGCCGGCAAAACGGAATTTTACCGGCTACTCATCAACTGTGGAAATGACCTCGTACGAACTATTACTTCGGAACGGCGGTCGTCGCGGTGTTCGGACGAGCGTTGAAGAAAGTAATAAAATCCTTGGTAATGTCAGACTTGGCATCCATGGCAAGCAGCGAACCGCTCTGCGCCAACTTGTCGATGTCGAGAACGAGCGTGAACCCCTTCTGGTTGGCATAATCCTGTATTGCCTTAACGATGTCGGCCTGTACAGGTCCGAGAAGTTCGTTACCGCGCTTCTCAACCTTCGCATCATACTCTTTCTTTTTGAAATCAAACTCGCGCTGGACCCGCTGACCTTCGTCCTGCTTGGTTTGAATATCCTTTGCTGCAGCCGGAACAGCCGATGGCGTCTTTTGCAGAGCGGCGATCTGATCCGACAAAGTCTGCAGCTTGTTCTGCATGGTGAGGAGCTCTGTTTCAGAGGGCTTCATCTCAGTTGCAAGCTGTTTCATCGCATTGACGTATCTGGCAATTCCGTCTTTTTCAACTCCGAAGGCCCCTGAATCGATCAGGCCGATCTTCACAGCAGTTGCTTGAGCGTTCGCCGAAGCCGCAAAAGCGGCTGTAAGGATCAGGGCCAATAAACTTAATTTTTTCATTATCTATTAATACTCCTTAACACTTAGAACGGGCTTACTGAACCCATGATCGCGTTGTTTATCTGAAACAATTTAACGTAAATCTGTTGCTTAGCGTTTCAAAAAAAGAAACGCAATAGTAAATTATCAAAAAATCAATGTCAACATAAACCGTTTTTGCCCCGGATTAGAAGGTTCGTCCTACCGTAAACCTAAATCCGTTACGTTTACCCGGCAAAAATATTCCCGGCAACTCCTCGGTAAAACCAAGCTTTGCGTTCGGATTGTAATAATAGATCAGGCGGAACGGTACGTTGACGATCGGCACCTGGACCCGAAACTCGACACCGACGCTCGACTTGAAATCCTTCAGCTTACTAAACGCACTGCCATTGACCTGAAGAAGCGAATTCTGCTGTACGTCACCCCGCAGATACAGGGACTGAACCTGAGGCGATAAGCTGGTCGGGCAGCCAAAACGGTTTCCACGACAAAACTCGCTAATATAATCGGATTTCGTAATGACCCGGCCGCGGTAGAAAAGGACCGATCCCGAACTGCTTTCAAGCACCGGAGCATTTATCAAACTGAGGGCTGACAACCGACCCGCTCCCAAAAATGTATCATCAGGAAGAAACTCACTGTTTATTACCTGATCGGCCGATTTGCGAAGATTGAAAACGGAGCCGACATCAGCAAAAATGGCCAAGCCGGCCGGACCGAATATTGGTATTCTGTATTCGACGTTGCCGAGTAATTCCGTATCTCCGCCGATAAATCGAAAGTTTCGCGAATACAACGCAGAATTTGCTCCGCTTATTCCCGTCAAGACACCCAGAGACCGAATATCCGCAGCAATTGACGGATTTTGGATTCCGGTATTTGTTAAAGCTGTTCCGGAAGCGTTCGTTGCGACTACAACATTTCGACTAGTTACGAAAGTATTGAACGGAGCGACGGGGCCGATCGACCGAGAGTTATATCCGCGAATGTCATTCTCGCTGCCGAGGAAATATCTTTCGTAAGCAGGGACACCGCCGATAAATGCTATCGAATTCGCGTTCTTGATATTATCCGATATAGACCACGCTCCCGTCGTCGCCGCAAGAATGCGGAATGCCAGGACTTCCGGACTCTTGCTCTTCTTTTTACGGATCGGAATAAAATTCGAATATGTGAGACTCGGTGAGTAGGTCCGAACATCTCCCCCAAGACCTGCAAAACCGAGCGACATTGATATCTGACTTCCTCTCAGGGTATCAATACCGTTACTGGACGGCTGCCTCGAATCGTAAACAAACGTCGCAGTAACGCGGCTCGTCAAAATATTCGGCTGGCGATAGATAACCGGGATCGTCGCCGACGGGTCACCTGACGCATTTACTTTCGGGTCGGCAATGCTTGTTGCTGAAAGCTGGTAGGTCAGCCCGAGGCGCGAGAACTGTGAAAATCTACGTTTCTTAAGGAAAAGCTCCGATAGAGGTGCGGTAGCAAACACGTTGCCGCCAAACGTAGACTGGGTGAAAAGGTTACTTGAATCCGTCGTAATATTACCATATGGATCATATAGTGAGTTCAAGAGGCTAGTGTTCTGGGTCAGAAATGTACCCTCGCCGAAGAACTGATATTTACTCGCGAATAACGAAAACCCAACCGATATTGGACGGTTGCGAAAATACGGCTGCTGATAGGTAAACTGCAGGCTCTGCTGGCGATTTCCCGCGCCGAGGTTGAGCGACAATATTTCGCCTCTTCCCGCCAGGTTGTTGGTCGAATACTCGAGGCCGAAAAATGATCCGCCAATACCCGAGATACCGCCGTTGAACGAGATCTGCTGCCGGCCCTTTTCTTTTACCTTTACGATCAGGTCAACATTCGCGTTTTCATCGTCGGTCCTGATCTCGATATCCTGATCCTTATCGATAGGGTCAAAATATTGGGTCTGATTTAACCGTGCGACGGATATTTCAAGGTAGTTCTGATTGTAAATGTCCCCTTCATTGATCAAGAATTCGCGGCGCATAACCTTATCGCGGGTGAACGTGTTGCCAGTAAATTCTAATCGTCGAAGCGTAAACTGTTTTCCTTCATCAATGGAGATCGTGATATCCACGATACCCTCATTTTTATTAGTCGGATTGTCCTTGAACGTAGGTTCAAACTCTGCATTGTACTGAACAAATCCCTGTCCCCCATAGACCTTCTTCAGATCTTCATAAACTGCATCCTGGAGCCGCTTGCCATCGGCAACTTCGCCTTTTTTCAGACCAACATAGGACAATATCTGCTGTTCCGAAAAGATCGAGTTCCCCTCGACCTTTAGTTCACCGACGCGGAAAACACGTCCCTCGTTGATCGGAACGACGATCTTCAGGGTGTCGTCAACGGTAGTCAACAGTGGGATCGGAAAGTTTCGAATTAAGGGAATACCAGTTCTCTTCAATCCAAGTCCAACGATCTGTGGCTCACCGATCTGCGCCTGAAAGTATCCCTTCGAGAACATATGAGCACGGACATTCTTTTGAAGGTCATATTGGAGTTTCCTTACGTCAAGAATATCCATGCCCTTAAATCGCGTGATCAATCCGGTTTTTTTGACCACCACCATCGCACCGCGAAGTTCGCTGTCCTTGAAATGCTCATTGCCCTCGAAATCGATTTCAACGATACGTGACCGATTCCCCTGCTCAATGTTAAAGGTAACGGCGATCGAGGTCGCCGAAACCTCATCGGTTTGCACCGTGATCTTTGCGTTTGGATACCCTTTTGACGCGAGCATTTCCCGAAGAATTCGAGTCGCGTTTCGCGCTTTGACCGGGTCGTAGACAGCTTCTTTCGAAATTCCAACTCGTTTTTCGCGAAATTCTTTTAAAACGTCGGATTCCTGAACGGCCTTCAACCCCTTAAATTGCAGGTCACGAACGATAGCAAGCTCACGAACCTCAAATATCACATTTACGCCGCCGCGAACGCCGGGTTCGGTCAAAACGCGAGTAGCCGTCTTGTCAAAGAAATTAAGGGAAAGAAGTTCCTTGAGGTCTCGTTCGAGTGCGGCCGGATCGTAAACATCACCGGGACGCGTCTTTATATAGTAGAGAAGGTCTTCATCCCGGAGTCTGCGATTGCCCTGAATATCGACGGTTTCCACGACCTGCTGGACAGGTACGACCACAGGAGCTATTGAACCTAAGACACCATCAAACGAACGAGCTGCCACTGAAACGGAAAACGCCGTCAGAGCTAATACCACAAGCCCGAATGCGCGAAAATTATGCATAAAACCGGTTTATCCTTATTATAAGTGCGCTGCTTGGAGTCTTCAACACTCCAGAAATGCCAGACGCTTTTTCTTTAGCCCAGATAGGTAAACAAAAGCGGCTTTCAACGTCGGATTTTACTCAGACTATGATTCGGCATTACCCCTACAGGTTGCCCTTTCTGGTATCCCTTACAAACTTACGGATTATACAGGGAAATTAGGAAAAAATAAAAAACAGAGGGTCAGGAACGCAAGAATTCGAAGACTAATTTGGCGCTGTATCGATGGGAATGACGGTACATTTTGACCGGGCAGTCCCAATAACCACAACTCGTTGTATAAAATGCATTTGGGGAAAGCCCCGAGTTATAACGACGATGCAAACTGTTTCGCCGCTCGTTCAAAGTCATCAAAAGAATTCACGTTAAAAAAGAAATTTGTCGAACCGGGCAGGTCGAGCACTTCGTCAAAGTCAATAATGCGTGCGTCCATGCGTTTGATAAGGTGCTGCATACGCCAGTCGCGATCCTGATAAACGGAATCAACGAGCTCAATGCAGCGGTCCCTCCGAAAAATGGCGCAGAGCGGCTGCAAGCGGCCGTCCGATTGGCGTGGAATAACGCAGCTGGCCCAAGGCGTTTCCAACGCGATCGCAGCCAGTCGGCCCATCAGGTCACCAGTCACGAACGGGAGATCGCATGCGAGGACGGCAACCAGATCATGACGTGCGTTGCGCAGAGCGGTGAGCAGTCCCACTATTGCACCTCGACCGGCCGCATGTTCGGTAATATCCGGAACAACCGTCAAATCTGGCAGATCTTTGAGCACATTTCCTACGACGCGGACCTCTTTTGAGATCGCAAATAATGCGTCGGCTGCCCGTCGAACCATGGTCTTGCCGCCGAGGCTCAAAAATGCTTTGTCTGTTCCCATTCGCCGGCTCGCTCCGCCGGCCAAAACATAGCCGTCAATCTCACTCAGATAACCAGTTGTTTTCATCGAACAACTCAATAAGGATCAATCGGTTACTACTTTTTCAGCCAGCCGAAAAGTGCGTCGATGGTAATATCACGATTTGTTTCGTAGATCGCCTTCGTTAGCGGGATAGACATGGGACAGACCTGGAGACAATTCTGAGCGTTCCCGCAATTTGTTATTCCATCGTCGCCGAGCAGGCCGTTCAGCCGCTCATCTGTCGTGATCTTGCCGGTCGGATGCATATTGAACAGCCTCGCCTGGGCAATTGCCTGAGGGCCGATATAATTGTCGTCGCCGTACTGGGGACAAGCTTCCAGACAGCAGCCGCACGTCATGCATCGTGAAAATGCGTACCGCTCCTGCGCAATCTCGTTCGGAATATGCGGGCCCGGCCCGAGATCGTAGGAACCGTCCAGTTCGATCCACGCATTGACCTGTTTGAGATGATCGAACATTTTCGAACGGTCAACTTTGAGATCCCGTACGTTTGGAAACTTCGACATCGGAGCGAGGCTGATGGTGTCGCCACCGGAGGCAAGTAGCAGATCATCGATCAGCGCCGAACATGACTGTCGAACCCGTCCATCAATGACCATCGTACAGGTGCCGCAGACCTGTTCGAGGCAGGACATATCCCACACCGGCGGAGTAGTCTGTTTCCCGTCGATCGTCACCGGATTTTTTCGAATATCCATGAGCGCCGAGATCACGTTCAGATTTCGGCGATACGGCACCTCAAAGGTCTCCCAGTGCACCGGAGCACCTTCTCGCTCGCGCCTCTGAATCTTGACTTTGATCGCGACGGGCGGATTCTCCAGACGTTTTTTTTCGTGATGTGCGTTCATAGCTGATTTCGGATCAGAGAGTGAGGTTCAGGCTTTAGCCTTCTTAGCGGAGTAATCCCGTTTTCGCGGTTCGACAAGCGACAGATCTACCGGCTCGTAACCAAATACCGGCGACTCAGCCGAAAATTCAGCGATCGTCGTTTTTAGGAAGTTTTCGTCATCACGCTCCGGAAAATCAGGTTTGTAGTGAGCCCCGCGCGATTCGTTTCGATTCAGTGCCCCAAGCGTGATGACCCGCGCAAGCTCGAGCATGTTCTTGAGCTGCCGGGCATGCGGTACAGCCTGCGTCGCCCAGAGATTCGAATCATTGATCGAAATTTTCTTAGATCGTTCCTGCAGCTCAAGAAGCGTGTTGTCGGTCGCCTGCAAGCGGTCGTTGTAGCGAACAACAGTGACATTGTCGGTCATGACCTTGCCCATTTCCTCGTGCAGCTTGTACTGATTTTCTGTTCCCTCATTTCGAATGATCTGGTCGTTTATCTCCTGCTGACGACCGAGCTCGTCGGCGTGGACACCATTTGTCTCCGTATCACCTCGCTCAACGTTCTTAGCGTATTCGATCGCCGACGGTGCCGCCACAAATCCCCCGTAGACGCACGAAAGCAACGAATTGGCTCCAAGACGGTTGGCCCCGTGGATGGAATAGTCGCATTCGCCGGCCGCGAATAGCCCTGGAATATTCGTCCTCTGCTCAAAATCGACCCACAGGCCGCCCATGGAATAGTGCACACCTGGAAAGATGCGCATCGGTACGTACCGCGGGTCATCACCGACGAACATCTCGTAGATCTCAAGGATCGCACCCAAACGTTCGGTCAGGACCTCGGCAGGAATGTGCGTCAGATCGAGATAGACCTGGTTCTCACCGCCGACGCCGTTGCCTTCGAGACACACCTGAAAGATCTCGCGGGTGGCGATGTCGCGCGGCACTAAATTTCCGTATGCCGGATATTTCTCTTCGAGAAAGTACCAGCGTTCGGCATCTGGAATCTCCCTCGGTACTCGAGAGTCTGCGGGGTTCCTCGGCACCCAAACGCGGCCACCCTCTCCGCGTGCCGACTCGCTCATCAGTCGGAGCTTATCTTCGCCCGGGATCGATGTCGGATGGACCTGAATAAATTCGCCGTTTGCATAACGGGCACCTTGCTGATAACAGACCGATGTAGCACTGCCCGTGCACGTCATCGAGTTTGTCGACTTGCCAAAAATGAGCCCCGGACCACCGGTCGCCACGATCACCGCATCGGCCGCGAACGACTTCAGCTGAAGCGACTGCAGATCCATTGCAATAAGTCCGCGGCACACCTGATGATCATCGAGCACGAGCGAAAGCATCTCCCAACCCTCGTACTTGGTGACCTTGCCGGCAACCTCCCATCGACGGACCTGCTCGTCAAGGGCATAGAGCAATTGCTGTCCGGTGGATGCTCCTGAAAATGCGGTCCGGTGATGAAGCGTGCCGCCAAACCTGCGAAAGTCCATCAGGCCTTCCTTTGTTCGTGAGAACGGCACGCCCATTCGATCAAAAAGATAAATGATCTCCGGCGCCATATCGGTCATCCGCTTGACCGGAGGTTGGTTTGCCAGAAAATCTCCACCGTAAACGGTGTCGTCGAGATGCTTAGCCGGCGAGTCACCTTCGCCCTTTGTGTTTACTGCTCCATTTATACCACCCTGAGCACATACGGAGTGAGAGCGTTTTACCGGCACCACTGAGATCAGATCGACATCGTGGCCGGCTTCTGCGATCTTCATCGCGGCCGCCAAGCCAGCTAATCCACCACCAACTATCGCTATTTTTAGTCCGCTTGTAGCCATAAAATGCTCGGTCCTGTCAGGGACGCAAAACTAGAATTTGGCCGGTCCTCCCGGCAATGTTGTTTTTTGTGGAGCCTCGCATAGTGCCTGCGGCAGAAGCCCGCACGGCCGCACGAATGCGAATGCCGCATTGATGCCAACAAGCGACAGCAGGACGGTCAGACCGAGGCAGCCGCCAAGTGTGATCCTCTGGGCCTTTTCACCGATAACGATGCCCCAGTCGACCGCAAACAAAAAGAACCCGTATGCCAGGTGCCATGCCGTCGCGAGGACACCCAGGATGTAAACGAACATTATCGCCGACATTTGAAATTCACCCGAAACTATCGCAAACGCACGATCGGCATTCCCGGCAACCGGCACCATATTGAGACCTGGGATCAGTCCAAAACGGAAATTCAAGATATGAAACAGGAGAAAGAAGAATAGGAAGATCCCCGTAGCCCGCTGGAGGATGTAAAACCAATTTCGACCGTACCCGTAATTCAGGACATTCGGTTTAGCCTCGGCAGAGATCAAAATTCCATAGACCGAGTGAAAAAGAAGCGGCACAAAAATACCGAAGATCTCGATCAACAACAGATACGGCATGTCATGAATGCTCTGGACATGCTCATTGAATATCTTGGATCCGTTCAGTGCGGTCGAATTCGTCCAGATGTGGACGAAATAAAACATGCCCAGCGGGACTATCCCCGTCACCTGATGGAGTTTTCGTAGCAAAAATGTGTTGGAAAATTTTATCGACATCCAGTTATTGCCGTTCGTTCGAATTTTGAATTTGTTGAGATTCTATGCACTATTGGCTTTTCCGGCAATTCGAAAATGATTCTTTTTATCATATCCGTTAAATCAGATAAGATAAAATGAATTCTTCTTTGGGTATTAAGCAGGAATGCTAATGACCTACGACAGACATTGAAGTGCATATTGAAACGCTAAAAGTATTTTGTGACCTGGTTGACCTCGAGAGCTTTTCGCTTGCCGCGGAACGTAATTTTATTACCCAGTCCGCCGTTAGTCAGCAGATCCGGGCTCTTGAGGAGAAGTTTAAACGGCGACTGCTCGAACGTGTACGTGGCCGTCGGGATGTCAAGCTGACTCCGGCAGGCGAGGTATTCTACCGCGAGTCAAAGAAGGTGCTGGAAAGCTACAACAATCTTCAGGAAGAGCTTCGCGGCGTTGTCGGCAAGATCGGCGGAACGGTCAAGGTTGCGACCGTTTACAGTGTCGGCCTTCATGAGCTTCCTGCAAAAGTCCGTGAATTTATGACCAAGTTTCCCTCGGCGAAGATCGACCTCGAGTATTCGAGAACAACAAAGGTTGTCCGCGACGTGCTGAACGGAAGCGTTGAACTCGGCGTGCTCGCGTTTCCCGAACCGCGCCGGGGATTGAAGATCGCGGAGATGCCGAATAACCGCCTCGTTCTCATCGCTCCGTTAGACCACAAATTGGCATCGCGAAAGCGGGTTCGAATACAGGACCTGAATGGCCAGGATTTTGTCCACTTCGAACGTGACGTGCCGACCAGAAAGGCCACAGACAAGATACTTAAAGACCATCAGGTCGAAGTACGCAAGGTTGCCGAATTCGACAACATTGAAACTATAAAGCGAGCGGTCGAGGTCGGGTTTGGACTTGCCATAGTGCCGGGCCCCGCCGTCACAGACGACGCCCGAAATGGGCGGCTGGCCGTGATCGAAATGGCGGAAAAGTACTGGGTGCGGCCGATCGGTGTGGTTTATCGCAGCGATCGGAAGCTCTCGCTGGCGGCCCGTAAGTTTGTTGAGCTTCTGGCCTCGCCGGAAACGGAACCTGAAACATCTTAGGAGGAGTCGGTGAAGATCCTAGACGAAACCGCCGTTCGCGGCCTGCTCAAAATGGAAGAGCTGATACCCGCTATGGCGTCAGCCCTTTCTGACCTTTCCGCTAAACGAGCGGTTCAGCCCGTTCGAGTGGTACTGCCGGTCGCCGACCACCAGGGGTTCTTCGGCGTGATGCCGGCTTACAATAAAGCTCTCGGAGCTAAGCTGGTTACCTTTTATCCCCAAAATCAAGGAGTCCATACGCATCACGGGGTCATATTGCTGTTTCGGCCCGAAACTGGTGAGCCGATCGCGATGATCGACGGGCGGCTAATAACCGAAATGCGAACGGCCGCCGTATCGGCGATGGCGACCGATCGGCTTGCCCGGCGAGACTCGTCAGTGCTGGCGATTCTTGGTTCCGGAGTTCAGGCTCGCAGCCACCTCGAGGCCATCGGACTCGTGAGGAATCTAGGCGAGGTTCGCGTTTGGAGTCCGAGAAACGCCGCGGCTTTTGCAAAAACACACGGGATCCGTGCTGTCGAAACTGCCGAAGAGGCCGTCAGCGGTGCAGACATCGTTGTTGTCGCGACGTCTGCGATGACACCGGTACTAAAGGGTAAGTGGCTTTCACCGGGTACACATATCAATGCGATAGGTGCCAACCGCCCGACATGGCGGGAGCTCGATGACGAGACTCTGACTTTGTCCAAGATCTTTGTCGAATCACGCGAGGCCGCCGGGGTCGAATCAGGCGACATTATCGCGGCGGGCCACATTTTCGCGGAGATCGGCGAGGTGGTTGCGGGCATCCGCCCGGCCCGCGAGTCAGACGCCGAGATCACATTGTTCAAATCGCTTGGTGCGGCGGTCGAAGACATCGCGGCCGCTGACCTGGTTTATCAGAAGGCTCTCGAAAACGGATCATGATGGTAACTAAGGAGTTTTTCCGGGGGTCTATAATTTGTTGATCACTGTCAACGGCGTGGTCGGCCTCATCTCGTTGAGAGTCGAGCGGACCGTTCCGACCAGCCCCTCTGTTTCCATATACTCCCGTCCGAGGAGGCGGCGGAACCGCTTTTCCTTATTATCCCCAGTCAATTCGCGAAGCATTCCCCGCAGGAAGGCGGTTACTAGTTCAGGTGCAAACTGTTTGCCCGCATTTCGCTTTAGGTCATCGATAACGTCGCTGGCGATCCGCCTTGCTTTGTACGGCCGGTCGGTTGTCATCGCATCGAACGAATCCGCCAAATTTACGATCTTCGCGATATACGGAATTTCCCGATCGTACAGGCCGTCCGGATATCCGCGTCCGTCGAGCCGTTCGTGATGATATTTAGCCGCCAGCGGAACGTCGGCGTACGGGTGATGTATCGGCTGCAGGATCTCGTATCCTACCGCCGGATGTTTATTCAGCTCCGCGGATTCCTTGGCGTTTATACGATAGGGAGCATTGATGATCTTTCGCTCGACCGTAAGCTTTCCGACATCGTGCAGGTAGCCTGCGGTTGCTGCTCCCTCGATCTCGGCGGTTCCCCATTCGAGCTCCTCGGCGATGATCTCGGAGTAACGTCCAACACGAACCGAGTGTCCCTCTGTATATTTATCTTTGCAGTCGATAGCAGCCGCAAACGCCTTGACGGTGTCCGTGTAGGTCGTTCGGAGGTCGTTGAACAGCTTCCGGTTCTCTTCGGCCCCGCGTTCGATCTCCGCCATTAGATTTCTCTGCGAGATGGCAACGCCAATGTGACGGCCCATGGCACAAATTATTTCTTTTTCATAGCTTGTATAAGGTCCGCCGGAGGCCTTTTCGCCGAGCAGCACAGCGCCGACGATCTCATCGCGGATAACAAGCGGTACAAAAAGCTCGATGTTGCGGCTCTCAAAGCTCTGATCGTAAACTTGAAAGAACGGCAACACACGGGCATGAGCCGTCTCGATGGCATTTAAACCGTTAGTCAGGAACTGACGCTCGTCCTCCATGCACAGCGATAAACTCAATGGGAAATCATCGCCCAGGCCGCGGACAGCCAACATATTCAACTCATGACCGAAGCGCGAATAACGAGCTACGCCGCCACGCATAATGGCAAGCGAACCGGACATTAAATGAAGAGCGGTCCGTATCGTTTCCTGAAAGTTGTTCTTATTGGCAACTTCCTGTCCCAGATCGGCCAACGCTCCGAAAGCGTGGATGAGTTTAGTTCTTTCTTCGATCATGAGGTTCAAGCGATTGTAACGTGTTTAGTGAGGCCGAGCATCTCCAACAGTTCGACAGAATGTTCGTTAAGGTCGGAAAAAATGACCTTTGCTCCTGAGTTTTCAGCCGAGTCGATCACACCCAGCAGAATCGAGATCCCGATGCTGTTAATGATCTCGGTTTGCGAAAAATCCACGACGATTTCCCGGCAACCTTCTTCCAGCCGCGTTTTGCATTCTCGTTCGATCTTTTCACCCGTGAGTTTGTTCAAATAGTCGCCCGCGATCACCACCGCAGTGTTGTGCGGACCGTCAGACACGACTTCATATAGATTTTCTGAGATCACCTAATTATTTTCCTTGTTTAATTTAGAGCCTGTCACCAGAGAAAGCACTTGAACAATATTTCTAGCATAAAGATCTGCGGTTTACAACGGGATGCTCTCCCTTTTTTACGATTTCTTCTGCGAATGGCATCGGACTTCAATACGTCTGGCTGTAGCGGATGACCTGAATCGACGGGTCATAAAGCTCCGGCATGCGGCGAGCACCGTTGGCCGAATGTCCAAAAAATTCCGCCTTTTCCGAAAAGTAAGCGGCAATGCCGTAAAGACTGTGATTAAATCGATTGCCGGGAGCGGTTTTTCGCGTTAATGCGCTATGGATAGAGTTGGAACACTTGAGCGTGTTCGGGCAAAAGAAGAGGGCCCCTGGGACATCGTTGTCATCGGCGGCGGGGCTACCGGCATTGGGTGCGCTTTGGACGCGGCTGCGCGGGGGCTGGATGTATTGCTGTTGGAGCAGCACGATTTAGGAAAAGGAACATCGAGCCGGTCGACAAAGCTTGTACACGGGGGCGTCCGGTATCTAAGGCAGGGGAACCTGTCGCTGGTTCGAGAGGCATTGAAAGAACGGGGCGTATTGTTGCGGAACGCTCCGCACGTTGTTCATAAACAGGCCTTTGTTGTACCTTGCTACAGATGGTGGGAAAAGCTCTATTTTGGCGCCGGTTTGAAGATCTATGATCTGCTTGCGGGAAAATACAGCCTTGGCCGATCACGCATTTTATCGCGAGCGCAAACGATCGCAGAACTGCCAACCGTGCGGCGGGGGGGCCTTGCAGGCGGCGTAATGTATTGGGACGGTCAGTTCGACGATACCAGGCTGCTGATCGACCTCGCGCAGGCCTCCTCGACGCAAGGCGCGGCGATTCTCAATTATTCGAAGGTCACTTCGATCGACAAGAATGCGGACGGGCACGTAAGCGGTATAACATTCGAAGATCGGCAAACCGGCGAACAGTCCAGGATTAGGGCGAGAGTAGTCATCAACGCAACCGGTGCATTCTGCGACGAGGTTAGAGCGATGTCCGCGAGCGGTACAAAGCCGATCGTGACGCTCAGCCAAGGGGTCCATCTTGTGCTGGATCACAGCTTTCTGCCGACGGACACGGCAGTAATGATTCCGAAAACCAGCGACGGCCGCGTGCTATTTTGTATCCCATGGCTTGGAAAAACTTTGATCGGGACGACCGATACGCCCATCGAGCGAGCCTCTATCGAACCCGCGGCGATGGAGGTAGAGATCGATTTTATACTCAAATCAGCGGGTGAGTATCTTGAGAAAAAACCGAATCGAGACGATCTTTTGAGTGTTTTTGCCGGAATTCGTCCATTGGTTCGTTCGGACGCTGCAAAAAATACGGCGGCGCTTTCGCGGGGGCATATGATCGAGATCGACGCAGGAGGCATGCTGACGATCACCGGTGGAAAATGGACCACCTATCGACGCATGTCCGAAGACGCGGTGGATCAGGCGGTGAAAATGGCCGGGCTTAGAGCCACGCCTTCGGTTACTGAGAGCTTGTCCATTCCTGGACCAACGGCCACTAATAATGATACGGAACGTCTCCATCCGGATCTTCCATACATTGTAGCGGACGTTATTCGAGCGGTCCGAAACGAAATGGCGGTGACCGTCGAAGATGTACTCGCGAGACGGACAAGAGCGTTATTTCTAAATGCTCAGGCAGCGATCGAAATGGCGCCAAGCGTTGCGGCGATCATGGCGGCGGAGCTTGGTAAAGACGAGGCGTGGACGGAGGCGGAGATCCGCGAATTTAGGAAAATCGCTGAAAATTACCTAGGGCGGCCGCCTGCAGCTCGGGATTGAGCCGCTGGTTCATATTATCGGCGATCATTCGAGCGCGCATTTTCGCATTGTCGGCCATCTCGCCCGCAAAAAGACGATCCACGGTTCCTACAAAGATCTCTACCCAACGCGAAAAATGTGCGGGCTCTAGAGGAAGATCCTCATGCAGCCGCTTGTGGACGGCCAGCGGATTGGAATGATAAACAGGCCGTCCGAAAAGTGCCTTTTCCCAAAAATTACCTATGACCGGTAGATGGCCCACAAGGTCAAGCTCGTCAAAATGATGACCGATCGTCGGATCAACCATCGCTAACTCGTAAAACGCAACAAGCAGATCGTCGATGTCCTGACGGTTCTCAATGTCCTTTTCCATTATTCTGTCGATACGACTTCCTCGCCCGCGAGGGCGGCGTGAAGAGTGTGCCAGCTCAGGCTTGCACATTTTACGCGAGCCGGAAACTCAAGCACGCCGGCAAATATCTTTAGCTTGCCGAGGTGATTGTCTTCGGTGTCGGCATCGAGGCTGCCAGTAACCATGTCGTGAAATTCGTTAAAAAGAGTCTCGGCCTCTTCGCGGGTCTTGCCCTTGACGGCCTGCGTCATCATGCTGGCCGAGGCCTTTGAAATGGCGCATCCGGAGCCTTTGAACGCGACATCCGAAATGGCGTCGCCGTCCATCGAAACATAGACCCGCAGCGCATCGCCGCACAACGGATTCTTGCCGTCAGCATACTGATCCGCATCGGAGATCTCGCGAAAGTTTCGCGGATTTTTGTTGTGATCGAGGATCACTTCCTGATATAG
Source organism: Pyrinomonadales bacterium (assembly GCA_038245555.1). GTDB lineage: Bacteria > Acidobacteriota > Blastocatellia > Pyrinomonadales > Pyrinomonadaceae > OLB17. The sequence continues at coordinate 134,727 of JBBRSH010000001.1, forward strand.
GTCGCTAAGTTCTGACATCTTTTCTTAAAAACAACTACTTATAATTTTACTCCGTCGGGTGCGGTATAGAAACCATCGTCGACATTTCCCGTGTTCTTAACTCCTGCCGGCTCAAAGAGAATGATCTCAACCTCTTCGTCGGCAACGGGGCGATGCTCGACGCCGCGAGGCACGATGACAAATTCGCCGGGTGAGAGTTTGACAGTACGGTCGCGGAACTCGATACGAAAACTGCCCTTTACCGCGAGGAACATTTCATCCTCATTCTCGTGATGATGCCACGGAAACTCGCCCTGAAACTTCGCAAGCTTTACTTCCTGGCCATTAAGCTCACCGACGACCTTTGGCCGCCAGTGTTCGGTTATCAACGCGAATTTGTCGCTCAGATTAACTTTTTCCATTTCAACTTAAAGCAAACTCGACCGCACGTTCGGCATGCAATCGCGTCGTGTCGAACAGCACAGCACTTGTATCTTGCTGACCGACAAGCAGCGGTATCTCGGTACATCCCAGAATTATACCTTCGGCACCGTTTGCCGTTAGACGGTCGATGATCTCCAGATACGTCTTTCGCGAGTCGTCCTTGATCTGCCCCTTAACGAGTTCATCGTAGATGATCGTGTGAACTCTATCGCGGTCGCTTTCATCGGGAATTATCGTTTCAATGCCGAACCGTTCCGAGAGCCGGTTTTTGAGAAAATCCATCTCCATCGTGTAGCGAGTGCCAAGCAAACCGACCTTTTTGAACCCGGCCATTTTGATCGCCTCACCGACCGCGTCACCAATGTGAATGAGCGGAATATCCACGCTGTTTGCGACGGCATCGGCCACTATGTGCACAGTGTTGGCACAGATAAGGACCATTTCGGCACCGCCGGCCGCCAAGCGACGGGCCGCATCGATCATTAGTCTTTCAATTTCCGCCCAGTTTCCCTCTCGCTGCAGAGCGGCGATCTCATCAAAATCGACGGAGTACATCAGCGTCCGGGCCGAATGCAGGCCGCCGAGCGTCTGTTGCACCTTTCGGTTGATCAACTGATAGTAAACAGCGGAGCTCTCCCACGACATTCCGCCGATCAGGCCAATAGTCTTCATATCCCTTTTATCGCGGCCGCCTCTATTTCCTTACCCTCGGCCCGGGCCTTTGCCCAGGTCATCGGGAAGAAATGAATGTCTCCGCTCGTTTCGGCAGCGTCGATTCGCTCCAATGCCTCGCGAATTATCCGTTTCTGCAATTCGACATGAAACGGAACGCCAAAAAGATGACCCATCATAAACGGCAAAAACATGGCTCGCGGCGGTTTGATCCGCTGTGTTACGTCGAGCGAAACCGATAGTGAAACGGTCGGGATACCTCTATTTTCAATAGCGCGCTGCACGAGCGCGATGCTCTGATGGCAGATCGGTCAGGCCGGTGCGAGCAGCACAATATCTGGCTTTTCGGCTTCGACAGCCTCGGCAATGTCTTCCGCAAGCGTACGCTCAAGCCGCTCAGCGTCCATATTGTATCCAATAAACGAATAAAAATTCTCGGTGAGATCGCCGATAAATCCCTCCTCAACGAGCTCCCGGAGACGCTCGATAGGAAAAATGACGTTCAAGTCGCGTTTTGCCCCCACAGTTGGGTACTTTAGCTGGTGGATCTCGAGGTCTGCCGTCGTCGACACTGAAGGCACCCGTCGAAACGTGTAGTCACCGACAGGATGAACTGTGTCAAACGGCATCGAGCCTACCGTCTGAACACCTGCGGTACTTACAAACGAAAGACGCGATGCACTGAGCGGTTTTCGCGGCCGTGCAAGTGTGATCGCGGTGTCGCGGGTGATCATCGAGCCCGGATATCGCTCGTTGACGGTGTCCCAAAGCCCGGGCCGAAGTTGTGCGAATTCGTTAGAGTTCTCCGTCATGTATCCATTCTCCCGAACGCTTTACAAAATAGAAATGAAGGTGGAAATACAGATGAGCAAGCGTGGCCGGGTCGTTATCGGCGATGGTTTTCAAAATGAATTCCCGGTTCGTCGGCGGTATATCAAGCAGCGGATTGAGGGCTTCGATCCACGCCTTGTCGATCTCGTTTCGTCCAGCATCCTCGTTGCCGTCACCAAAATGAAGCCGGACATAGCGGATCAATTTCTCATCGTCTCCCTCATCGATCGCTTTTTTTAGATACGCAAGTGACATCTATAGGCTCTTCGTCAAAAATGCTTCGAGAAGATCTTGGAGCCCGACCTCCGCCTTGAACAGTCCTGTGCCGTGGCCGCCTTTTTCGTATATCTTGATCTCGTATTTGTCCTTGGCCCCGGCCACCTTTAGCTTCATGACCGAGTCGGCCGATTCCTGATCGTCGGTTGCCGCAACAAGCAGCAGCGGCCGGTCACCGTATTTTTTGACCGCCGGCTCGGTCGGCATATTGCCAAAGTAGTTGAGGCCGGGCGAGAGCAGGGCGACCGCTTTCACCTTTGGGTTCTCCACTGCGTATATCAACGCCAAACTGCTGCCGTACGAAGCTCCGACGATTGCGATTCTCGTCGGGTCGACGTTCTTTTGTTTGCCAAGGAAATCAAACGCGGCACCGACATCACCAAGCATTGCCTTTATGGCCGGATCAGTTCGCTCAGCGGAGATCGCCTTTCCGTCGGCCGCCTTTACGGATTCCCCAAACCCGCGGCCGTCGATCGCGAGCACGTTGAACCCTTTAGACTGCATCTGCTTCGCAAAATCGTCATACGAATGCCGATCGCTCTGCCATTGATGGAGCAGCAAAACCGCAGGTGAATTGGGCTTTTCGGCGGAGAGGAGCGTGCCGACGAGTTTCGCTCCATCGGGCGAGTCGGTCGTCACCGTCTGCGAGCCTGGATCAGCCGGAGCGTTTGAGGGTGTGGCGTTCGCCGGGACGGTATTATTACCGCCGGAAGACGAATTCAAGCCTCCACCACAGCTAACACCAAAGACGATCGGGGCCGCGAGCAGTACGACTGCGAGATATTCTGATTTCATAGCGTCCACGGGCGAAAGTATCGCGAAACTTCTATTATAACGGCCCGCGACGCCAAACAGGTAACCTAGAACAGCCCGACAATATTACCGTTCTCGTCGATATCGACGCGTTCGGCGGCTGGGTGTTCGGGAAGGGCGGGCATTGTTCGCATGTCGCCGCAGACGGGGTAAATGAACCCGGCTCCGACACTGGCTCGAACCTCGCGAATTGGAAAAGTGAAACCGGACGGAGCACCCTTCAGCGTCGGATCGTGGCTGAGGCTGAGGTGTGTTTTGGCCATGCATATCGGCAGGCCGCCAAAGCCGTTCGCCTCGTAATCCTTGATCTGCTGTGCCGCGAGCGGTGTATATGACACGTCAGCGGCTCCATATATTTTTGTCGCGATGGTCTCGATCTTGGCAGTGATCGGCTGGTCGAGGTCGTAGAGAAACTTGAATTCATTGGGACGGTCAGCCGCCTCCATTACCATTTCGGCAAGTTCGATCGCACCCTTGCCACCATCGGCCCAATGCGTGGAAACGGCCGCACCGAGAGCACCCGATTCGACCGAGATGCGTTTGACCGCCTCGATCTCGTCGGCATGGTCGGTCTCGAAGACATTGATCGCGACGACTGGCGTTACGCCGTGAATGCGGACGTTTTCGATCTGCTTACGAAGATTTGCGGCGCCCGCCTCGACGTCAGCGACGTTATTTTCAAGCATCTCGGGCGGCAGTGGTTTGCCGGCGACGATGCGGTATTTGCCGCTGTGCGATTTGAGCGCCCGGATGGTGGCGACGATGACGCATGCGTCGGGCTTAAGGCCGCTATAACGGCATTTGATGTTAAAGAATTTTTCGGCACCGATGTCGGCTCCAAAGCCCGATTCGGTAAACAGGTAGTCGCTCGTCTTTACGCCGATCAGGTCGGCGAGAATGCTGCTGTTGCCGTGGGCGACGTTGGCAAACGGCCCGGCATGAACGAGTGCGGGCGTATTCTCGAGCGTCTGCATCAGCGTCGGTCGGATAGCATCGAGCATCAGTACCGTCATGGCCCCGGCCGCGCCGATCTCTTCCGCCGTGACAGGTTTCTTATCGTGCGTCATCCCCACCACGATCCGCCCGAACCGCTTTCGCATATCCTGGAGCGAGGTCGTCAGGGCAAGTATCGCCATGACTTCCGACGCGACCGTGATGTCAAAACCGGTCTCGCGCGGAATGCCGCCCTCCATCCGGCCGCCGAGGCCGATGATGATCTTTCGCAGGGCTCGGTCATTGGTGTCGACGACGCGTTTCCAGGTAATGCTGTGCGGGTTTATATTGAGCGGATTGCCGCGAAGCAGTTTGTTGTCGATCATCGCGGCGAGCAGGTTGTTTGCGGCTGTCACCGCATGAATATCGCCGGTCAGATTGAGATTGAACGTCTCCATCGGCACGACCTGGGCGTAGCCGCCGCCGGCCGCGCCACCCTTGATGCCGAATGTCGGTCCTTGCGATGGCTGGCGAAGCGAGACGACGGCCTTTTTGCCGAGGTGCTTCATCGCCTCGCCAAGTCCGATCAATGTCGTCGATTTTCCTTCACCAAGCGGGGTCGGCGTGATCGCGGAAACATCGATGTATTTTGCGTTCGGGCGGTCCTTTAGCTTATCCAGCACGCTCAGCCGGAGCTTTGCGATATATGGACTGCCGTAAAGGTCCATGTCGTCAGATGAAAGGCCTAGCTGCTCCGCGATTTCCTGAACGGGCCGCAACTTTGAATGCTGTGCGATATAGAGATCAGAATACATGGCGTCAGTATCTGCTTTTTCGTCCCGTTTGGCTGTGACCTGCCTCACATGTCGCTTAGGCGAAAACTTCGATCACCTTTTGCACCCCATCGGCGAGTGTATCGACCTCTTCGCGGGTGTTCTCTAACGCGAACGACGCCCTCGCAGACGCCGGCAC
>JBBRSH010000002.1:0-117718 GCA_038245555.1 Pyrinomonadales bacterium
ACATGGCCCTCGATGGAGACGAAAATTGGGCATATTTTCGCGTTGGCGGCAAAGAGGCCGCACGGCACATGGCTGCCGATGCCAAGATCGAAAAAACTTTTGGGCCGCGAAACATGGGTGCCGGCCCGTCCGGCATCGCCGCGATGAACGTCCACACCGGTGAGATAAAGCACGTCGTTTCGGTGGGCTTTCAGATCGGGCATATTCAAACAAATCCGTGGGTGCCAGGCGAGATCGTCTTTTGCTGGGAAACCGGCGGCAAAGCGCCGCAGCGGACATGGACAGTCCTGTCGAATGGCACCGGCCTGCGGCCGCTGTATCCCGAATCCGAGTACGAATGGGTAACCCACGAGGCGGTCATTTCGAAGGATGAGGTTGCTTTGGCAATAATGGGCCACCGAAAAATACCCGGCGGCACAAAAGATGTTGGGTCCGGTACCGATGTCGGCGGTGCGAACCCCGGTCAGGATGCGGCATGGGGGCCATCTGGAACCCGTGAAAAACCGACGGGCCTCGCGATCGTCAATCTTCGCACGCGTGAGATGACCATTGCCGGACAAACGCCGAGCGGCAGCGGCCTGTGGCACGTGAGCGGTTCGCAAGACGGCCGCTGGGCGGTCGGTGACGATTTTTCGCGGAGCATTTATCTGATAGACCGTCATACGCGCGAAATGATCCTGCTCTCGACCGGTCACAAAGAGTCCGCTCAGGACCACCCGCATCCGACCATGAGCCCGGACGGAACAAAGCTCGAGATCGAATCCGCGATGCTCTCAGCCGACGGAAGATCGATGAACATTTGCATCATTCCCGTGCCGGAAGATTGGCTGAAACGGAAATATTGATTCCCTCAACTTCGCATCTGCACCGGGCCGATAAATTGTTTCTGAGGACTCGCCGACTTTTCGCCACCCAAGAATCGTTCACCAATTCGTGACCAATCAACGAGTTAGTTCGGGTATACTCGATCCTATGACGAAATATCTTCTCGCGGTTTTGAGCCTGACACTTTTCGGGGCATGGAATGCCCTTGCTCAGAAGCCGCAGGTTTCTATCACCGGCTGTTATTCCGATCTGCATTTGGATAATTTAAATGGGGACGTAACGGGCACGGGTTCCTTTCGAATAAAACTGTCGAAAGGGAAATACGAAGCTTTCTTTACCGAACTAATTGGCGACGAAGGAGCGTATGCTCCGAAGGTTAGAATTCGCAATCTCAAGGTTAACAAGCCGGCTCGAACAATCGTGTTCGATATTGACCTGCCGGCCAATTATCCGCACCACAAGACGTTTCGCCACGTATCCGGTCAGATCTCCAGGCGCGGGATAAAAATGAACTGGCGCGGACACGGCACGGAGATCGGCGCAGCAAACCCTTATCTGCGTCGGCGCGTTCGTGATTGCGACTAGCATTCTATCCACGCCGTAAACAGCGTAGCCATCTGCCGCGAAAAACGTGGGAAGGCGACGCGCCAAACCTTATAGCGATCCGCGTCTTTCAGGTTTTGGAGCCTCGAATGGAGTCTTGATTCGAAGCGTGTCGCCCGTGTCTTCCATCTCGAAGAGTTTTGCGCGTTCCAGGCCGCCTTTGTTGGGTTGGTGGAGGACCATCATCAACTGACCGTCAAACCGTTTGAAGATCATCGCGTGGCCGCCATCTCCCGAATAGACAGAGTCGGGCTGCTGACGCCACGGACCCGCGAGTTTGCCTGAGGCGGAAACCGCAACACCCGTCGTATAGCCGGTATTGCTAAAGCTCGACCAGACCATAAACAGCTTCCCGCTTTTAGATTTGTAAAGGTACGGGCCGTCGGTTACCCAGCAGCCCCATTCCGGCGACTTTCTTGCCCATGGAGCGTCGCTGCCTCGGAAGAGACGCGTTGGTTCGCCCGCGGTTTCGGAGAGGTCGTCTTTCAGCCGCACAAATTCGATCGTGCCGTCGGTTATCTGAACCCATTCGTGGGCAAAGACCATATACGGCACACCATCCTCGACCCACAACGTCCCGTCAAGCGTCATCATATCGCCGGGAAGCGTTGCATGGTTTTGGAACGGTTTAAAAGGCCCAAGCGGCGAATCGCCGACCAGCACCTGCGATCCGCGTTTTACACGTGGCAGCCACTCACGCCATTGCTCACCAAGTTTAGCGTCGGTATCAAAGGTCAGGAATAGGTAGTACTTGCCCTTATACGCGTGCAGCTCCGGTGCCCAGACCGACAGGATGTTGACGTCACCCCATAGGTCAACCGGCGCCTGAAATATCACGGTCGGGCCTTCCCATTTGATCAGATCTTTGCTCGTGTATGCCTGGACACCGGCAGTTCGGAAGCCTGCTTTTGGGGGCGGCCGCGTAGCCGCGACGGCGTAGTAGGTTTTGGCCTTCTCATCGGCAAGTATGCAGATGTCGCGGAGACGAACGTCAGCCAACGAATGCATCCCAAACTTTGCTGGCGTTGGACGCGGAGAAACCTGGCCGTATGACGATACCGCCGATACTAAAAAGAAGATAATAATTAGCTTCATTGATGCATTTTACGCCGGGGCATTTGATATAGTTAAACGGTTAACGTTGATAAATAATTGCTTATTTCAAACTTTTCTAATGGCTGAAAGTGTGAGCGGTTTTATGAAGGTCGATCTGAAAATTTTACTTGCTGCAATGATGCTGTTCGCCGTATCTGGCGTCGTAAAAGCGGATATACATCTGCCCGATGTCATCGGCAGCTCGATGGTTCTCCAGCAAAAGCAAAAGGTGCCTATCTGGGGAACGGCGGAAGCGGGCGAGGCGATAACCGTCACATTTGGCGGCAAGAAGAAATCCGCAGTCGCCGATGCAAACGGAAAATGGCGGGTTGACCTCGATCCGATGAACGCTAATTCGATGGGGCAGTCGATGAAGGTCGTCGGTAAGAACACCATTGAGTTAACCGACATTCTGATCGGCGAAGTCTGGCTCGTCGCGGGCCAGTCAAATATGCAGCGGCTGCTCCGCGAGACCGCAAACGGCGATGCGGTTCAGGCCGCCGCAACACACCCGAACATTCGGCTGTTCAACGCCAGTCGAGAGGTCGCTTTTAAGAAAAAACAGGGAAAGCTTGGCGAGTGGGCGGGGTGTTCGCCCAAGTCGGTCGCCGAGTTTTCGGCCGCCGGATACTATTTCGGCGTCGAGATGGAGCATGAACTAAAGGTCCCGATCGGTTTACTCAATTCGTCGTACGGCGGTTCACAGGCCGAGGCCTGGACGCCGGTCGAATATTTGAATGCGAATCCGGATCTAAAGGCCACAGTCGAACGAACCAAGATCTGGGACGCCGAACGTGCCCAGGTCAGGATCGGCTATGATGCGGCCATTAAGAAATGGCGCGAGGATCAGGACAAAGCCAAGGCCGCAGGTGCGAGGCCTTCTCCGTCGCCGGGTGTTCCGGATGCCCTTCGCGATTATCGAATTGCATCGTCCATCTACGACGGCATGATCGCCCCACTGACGCCGTTCGCTATCAAAGGCGCCTTTTGGTATCAGGGCGAATCGAATGAGGCCCGGGCCGAACAATACAACATTTTGCTTCCGGTTATGATCCGTTCGTGGCGAGAACGCTGGGGTCAGGGAAATTTTCCATTTGGGATCATACAGCTGCCGAACTATCGCGGTGTCAAACCGGAACCGGAAGAAGCCCCGTGGAGCTTTATTCGCGAGGCAGAGAGAAAGACCGCATTGAGCGACAAAAATGCGGGCTTGATCGTTACGATCGACATCGGCGAGGCGGGCGATATTCATCCGAAAAATAAACTCGATGTTGGCAAAAGACTGGCGGTTTGGGCGTTGAAAAACTATTATGGCCGCAAGCGGTTGGTCGAGCCGCCTGTCCTTATTAAGTCCGAGTCGGCCGGCGGAAAGGTCGTTCTTACGTTCGATAGTGTCGGTACTGGTTTGAAGATCAAGGACGGCGATAAGCTCGATGAGTTTGCCATCGCTGGAACTGATAAAAAGTGGCTCTGGGCGGAAGCGAAGATCGTCGCAAAAAACAAGATCGAGGTCTGGTCGCCGAAGATCGCGGCGCCGCAGGCTGTCCGCTACGCATTTAACAGCAACCCAAAGCACCCGAACCTTACAAACGATTCAGGTTTGCCGGCGTCGCCATTTCGCACGGACAATTGGCCGGATCCGACCACCGGCAAACGATGATGTTTGATCTCGACGAACATTCCCATCGAAGATACAACCCGCTTACTGGCGAATGGCTGATAGTCTCGCCGCACCGTTCTAAGCGGCCTTGGCTCGGGCAGACGGAACCTGCCATAGCTGGCCTTCGAGTCAAATACGATCCCGAATGCTACCTTTGCCCGGGAAACAAGCGTGCCGGTGATGCACATAATCCGGCCTATTCCGGTGTTTACGTGTTCGACAACGACTTTGCGGCCCTTCAACCGGATGTCCCGGCGGGCGAACTCAACGTCGAAAGCCTGCTGATCGCCGAACGCGAGCGAGGACTCTGCCGGGTCGTCTGTTTTTCGCCGGACCACAGCCTTACGCTTTCACGAATGACTGTAGGGGAAATTCAAAACGTCGTCGATGAATGGGCGAAGGAGTACACCGATCTCGGGCGTGAGTCATTTATCAGCTACGTCCAGATATTCGAAAATCGCGGCGAAATGATGGGTGCGAGCAATCCGCACCCGCATTGTCAGATATGGGCGAGCGAAAATATTCCGAACGAGCCGACCAAAGAATTGAGTAACCAGGCCGCCTATAGGTCGAAAAATGGCTCGTGTTTGTTGTGTGATTATTTCGCCCTGGAAATTGCAAAAGATGAACGAGTCGTCTGCAGCAATCAGCATTTTGTTGCTGTGGTCCCGTTCTGGGCGATATATCCATTTGAAATAATGATCGGATCGAGCGAGCATCATGGGTCCGTTGATGAGTTAGACGAAAATGAACGTTCGTCACTCGCCGACATACTTAGGCGGGTGACAACGCGCTACGACAATTTATTTTCGACCCCGTTTCCCTATTCAATGGGATTTCATCAAAACCCAACCGACGGTGCCGATAACGAAAGCGGGCATTTTCATGCACACTTTTATCCGCCGCTTCTTAGATCGGCGACAGTCAGAAAATTCCTCGTTGGATTCGAAATTTTAGGAAGTTCCCAACGGGATATTACGCCGGAGTCGGCCGCGGCTAGGTTGCGTGAGCTGAGCGAAATACACTATCTGGAAAGTTAAACCCCGTGATCGACCTGGCCAATCTTAGATCCGCGTTCGTCGCCAAATATGGCGGATCTCCGCGAATATTTCGTGCTCCCGGCCGCATCAATCTCATCGGCGAGCATACCGACTATAACGAAGGTTTTGTACTGCCCGCAGCGATCGATTTTGCGACCTATGTCGCCGGGGTTGCTCGACATGATCGGCACGTTCGGGTTGCATCGCTTAATTTCGAGCACGAAATTGAGTTTGATCTGGATCAGCCATCGGCAGTAGCTTCTGCGACTTGGGCCAGATACGTCCAGGGTGTCGCTTTGATCCTGGAACGCGAGGGATATCGTTTACGCGGGGCTGATCTGTTGATCGACAGTGATGTGCCGGTTGGCGCGGGTTTGAGCTCGTCGGCAGCCCTTGAGATCGCGACTGCATTTGCCTTGTCGTCGTTGTCGGGGCAAAACGTTGATGGAATGACACTCGCAAAGGTCGGGCAAACAGCCGAGCACGAATTTGCCGGCGTCCGTAGCGGCATTATGGACCAGTTTGTTTCGGTTCAGGGACAGGCCGGTAACGCTCTGTTGCTCGACTGCCGTTCAATGGAGTCGATACCGATACCCATTTCAAACGCACAATTTATCGTTTGTAACACAAAGGTAAAGCATGATCTTGCCGAGAGCGAATACAACAATCGCCGGGCCCAATGCGAGGAAGCCGCCCGGCTTCTCGGCCATTCGTCCCTGCGCGATGTCTCGCTGGAGGAATTTGAAAGCCGAGCCGCCGAACTGCCTGCGATCCCTCGAAAACGGGCCAGGCATATTATCACCGAAAATCAGCGTGTACTCGAGGCGGTTGAGGCCTTGCATTCGAACGATCTTGAAAAACTGGGGCGGTTGATCGATGAATCGCATGAAAGCTTACAGCGAGATTTCGAGGTCAGCTCCGACGAACTAAACCTGATGGCTGATCTGGCCCGCGGCCATCAAATTGTGCTGGGATCGAGAATGATGGGCGGTGGTTTTGGCGGATGCACCATCAATTTATTGACGTCGGGTGATCACGCCGATTTCATGAAAAAAATGTCGGTCGATTATCGTCGCGAAACTGGCATTTTCCCGGATATTTACGAGTGCCGGATCTCAAACGGTGCTGGAGAACTCATCTAAAGGTACCGTCCTCAAATACCGGGTCGCCGCCCGCGATTTTCCTGTGGTTTTCGCCCTTAAAACTTTGGTTGCCTTTTCTCATTAAAGTTGGTATTCTGCCATTATTACAATGGTTAAGCGGTTTTCCGTGCGATAAACCTAGATATAATTTGGAGCTCTTTTTGATGTTGCGTTCAGAGGTGTTCTTTGTTCGAATCTCAAAGGTCCGCCCTATTACAATTGGTTTTACCAACTTAAGATAATGAGTAATCAAGCTACATCGGAATCAAAATATAAATTTGTAAAATATCTCTGGAAAGACGAGGACGCAGATGCTCTCAAAGGCGTTGACCGTCTCGTTTATCGCTCGAATCGTCTGGGCGACGATCTAACGCTGACCAACACCGGCGGCGGAAACACTTCGTCAAAGCTTCCCGAAACCGATCCGCTCACTGGCGAAGAGGTCGAAGTACTCTGGTTGAAAGGATCTGGCGGCGACCTTCGCACGGCAAAGCGTGATGGATTTGCTTCGCTTTATTTGAACAAGGTTCGCGATATGCGGGCGATCTATGAGAATGCTCCTGTGAACGGTGCTAAAACACCGGTCGAGGACAACATGTATCCGATGTATTCGCACTGCACGTTCAACTTGAACCCGCGTGCCTGCTCTATCGATACGCCCCTGCATACACTGGTTCCTTTCAAACACGTCGATCACCTGCATCCGAACTCGGTCATCGCGATCGCCGCTTGTGTTAATCAGGAGCGTTTGACTAAAGAGGTTTACGGGGACGATCTGATCTATATTCCCTGGCAGCGTCCGGGTTTTGACATCGGGCTCAAGATCGAACAGCTTATCAAGGACAATCCGAATGCAAAGGGCATACTGCTCGGCCATCATGGGATGTCATCCTGGGACAATAACGACAAAACCTGTTACGAAACCGCCCTCGAGATAATCGATCGTGCGGCCCAGTACATTGAGGAACGCGATAAGGGTGAAGCGACGTTTGGAGGGCCGAAATATGTGACTCTCGACGATGCGACACGTCAGAAATTACAGACCGAGATCATTCCGTTCGTTCGCGGTCAAATATCAGTAAACAAACGATTTGTCGGCACAGTTCAGGACGACTGGAAAATGCTGCGGTTTGTAAACAGCGTCGACGGGCCGCGTCTGGCGGCACTCGGAACTTCATGTCCGGATCATTTTCTGCGTACAAAGATCAAGCCGTTATTCGTCAACTGGAACCCTGAAACCGGTGATATCGAGAGCCTGAGAACGGCGATTTCCGAAGGTTTGGTTCAGTACCGCAAGGATTACGCCGAATATTACGATCGCTGCAAACATCCCGATTCGCCTGCAATGCGCGACCCGAATCCGACCGTTTGCCTGATCCCTGGACTCGGAATGATCGCGTGGGGCAAAAACAAGAGCGAATCGCGTGTGACCGGCGAATTTTACAATTGCGCGATCGAGGTCATGCGTGGTGCCGAGGCGATGGACGAATACGAGGCGATGGACCAGCAAGAGGCGTTCGACATAGAATACTGGCTGCTCGAAGAAGCAAAGCTTCAGCGTATGCCGCCGGAAAAAGAGCTTGACCGCCAGATCCACGTCATCATCGGTGCCGGTGCGGGCATCGGAAAAGAGACCGCTCATCGAATAGTTAAAGAAGGTGCTCACGTCGTCTGCGTCGATAAGGATGCGGCTTCGGCACAGGAGACGGCGGACGAGATCATTGCAAAATATGGAACCGGGATCGGCGTTTCCGGGACCGGAATCTCAAATTGTGGAGTGGCGATCGGCCTCGCCTGCGATATGACCGACCGCGAATCGGTGGCGAAAATGTTCGATAATGTGATGCTTGCTTACGGCGGCATCGACGCGGTGATCGTCACGGCAGGCGTTTTTGTTCCGCCTGACAAATCTGGCTACATAGAAGACAAAATGTGGGATTTCACCTTTGGCATCAACGTCAAAGGAGCCTACATCGTAGCTGACGAAGCCCACAAGGTATTCAAAAAACAGGGGCTTAAAGGAAATGTCGTTCTTACGACGAGTGCTAATGCGGTCGTCGCAAAAAAAGGAAGCCTTGCGTACGATACGAGCAAAGCTGCCGCAAACCATCTGGTTCGCGAACTTGCGATCGAGTATTCGCCCCTGCTCCGCGTCAACGCTGTCGCTCCCGCGACGGTGGTTAAGGGCAGCACGATGTTCCCCCGTGACCGGGTTATCGCATCGCTTACGAAGTACGACATCGCATTTGACGATGCGGAAGAAACGGACGGACTGACCGAAAAATTGTCCAATTTTTACGCAAAACGTTCGCTGACTCAGACGCCTATTGAACCGTCAGATCAGGCGGAAGCCATCTTCTTGCTTCTGTCGAAACGACTGGACAAAACCACCGGACACATCATCCCGGTCGATGGCGGCTTACAAGATGGGTTTATGAGATAATTTGGTCGCGGAGATATCATACATGCCGGTAAATATTGAAATCGAACAAGATTTTATTGCCGAAAAAAATAAGGAAAGAAGCGACTGGCTTTCCGAGGACTTTGAGTATCTCGGAAAGCGGCTGCTCCGCCGAAATGTTGATATTGAAACGCTCGTAGAAAAGGCCCGCGGGTTACAGATCGCCGTCCCCTCATGGGGTGTCGGAACGGGCGGAACCCGATTTGCGAGGTTTCCCGGCCCGGGCGAACCTCGCGGCATCTACGAGAAACTCGAGGACTGCGCGACGATCAACAAGCTTGTTCGTTCCACGTCAGCCGTTTCGCTTCATATTCCCTGGGACAAACCCGAGGACGCGGCGGATCTGGTTTCAACGGCAGCGGGTTATGGCCTGTCGTTCGATGCGATGAATTCGAACACGTTTCAGGACCAACCCGGACAAAAACAATCATATAAATTTGGCAGTCTTACACATGCCGATGCGGCCGTCCGAAAACAGGCGATCGAACACAACATCGAGTGCATCGAGATCGGCCAGAAGATCGGTTCTAAAGCCTTAACGGTATGGGTCGGTGACGGAAGCAACTTTGCCGGACAATCCAATTTCAGACACGCTCTCGAACGATATCTCGACTCGATGCGTGAGATCTACGCTGCAATCCCGGCGGATTGGCGACTATTTATCGAGCACAAATTGTTCGAACCCGCCTTTTATTCATCTGTCATCAACGATTGGGGAACGAACTATTACTGTGCGAAGGAACTTGGTGAAAAGGCTGCCTGCCTCGTCGATCTCGGGCATCATGCACCGAACGTAAATATCGAGCAGATCGTCTCGCGGCTGATCCAATTTCAAAAGCTTGGCGGATTTCATTTCAATGACAGTAAATACGGCGACGATGATCTGGATTCTGGTTCGGTCAAACCTTTTCAGCTGTTTTTGATCTTTAACGAACTGGTCGATGCGGAACTCAACGGCGTTCCAAATTTCGATCCATCCTACATGCTCGACCAATCGCACAACGTCACTGATCCGATCGAATCGCTGATGACAAGCTCGATCGAGGTCTCGCGTGCCTATGTTCAGGCGTTGCTGGTCGACCGGGCGAAGCTTGCCGATGCCCAGGCCGGCGGCGACGCGATCACGGCGCTGGGAACTCTCAAAGAAGCCTTTACGACCGATGTTGCTCCAATTCTGGCCGCCGCTCGGGAGCGGGACGGCGGCGCGATCGACCCGGTCCATGTTTATCGCCTTAGCGGTTATCGGTCGCAAAAAGCAAAAGAGCGTCCTGCCCAAATGGGTATTTCGGCCGGCATAGTCTAAAAACTGTTTCTAAAGCTATTTGTTCTGCGTTGGCCGATATTGTTCCGGGCCTCGACGACCGATGGAGAGTGTACTTTATATCGCTGTGGATCTCGGTGCCGGCAGCGGCCGGGTTTTTTTGGCGGGAGTCGACCCGAACGAGTTTCTTCTCGAAGAAATTCATAGATTTCAATATCCGCCAGCAATGGAAAATGGCCATCTAAGGTGGAACTTTTCGCATATTTTTGGCGAGATCAAGTTTGGCCTGAGACAAGCCGGCATTCGAGCACGGCAACTTGGCCGAACCGTTCGCAGTGTTGGAGTCGACAGCTGGGGTGTCGACTATGGTTTGGTCGACAACGAAGGACAACTCATCGCTGATCCGGTTTGCTACCGTGACGACCGAACCACCGGTGCGATGGAGCGGTTGTTCGCAAAGGTTTCGCGATCCACGATCTTTGAAAAGACCGGAATACAGTTTCAAAACTTTAATACGATCTTCCAGCTTTTTTCAGAAAGCGCAGATCTTAGCCGGGTCTCCAAGTTACTGCTCATGCCGGATCTGATCAATTTTTTCCTTACCGGAAAGAGCGAATCCGAATACACCAACGCGACTACAACGCAAATGGTCAATGCAGCGACCGGGAGCTGGGATCTCGATCTGATGGACTGTCTTGGATTACCCACGACTCTGTTAACTGAGATCGTTCCGGCGGGAACAGAAGTTGGTTTGTTAAGTGCTGCGGTTGCGAAAGAGCTTGAACTGCCGGACGTTACGGTGATCGCACCTGCGACACACGATACTGGAAGCGCTGTTGCGGGGGCCCCGATCTCTGACAATTGGGCGTATATTTCCTCAGGAACATGGTCGCTGATCGGGATCGAACAGGATGGGCCGCTGATAGATCAAAACGTAGGCCGGCATAATTTCACGAACGAAGGCGGAGCCTATGGAACGGTTCGATTTTTGAAGAATGTGATGGGTTTGTGGATATTTGAATCGTGCCGCCGGGAGTGGAATGCTAACGGCATCGACGTCGAATACGACGGCATCATTCGGGAAGTCACCGATCGAGTCGATTTTCCGGCATTTATTTTTCCTGATGATGAGCGATTTCTTAATCCGCCCAGCATGCTCGCCGCGATCGGGCAGCAGCTACGCGAAACGGGCCAGGAATTTGACGAGCGTCCGGCATCGGTCGCGAAAATGGTCTTTGATTCGCTCGCATTACGCTACGCTTCGGTATTGCGGTCTATCGAGTCCTTAACGGGCCGCCATCTTTTGGGTGTTCAGATCCTTGGCGGCGGCGGCCGCAATAGCTATTTAAGTCAGATGACCGCGAATGCAAGCGGCCTGACGGCGGTTACCGGCCTGACAGAAGCCACGGTTGTTGGAAATGTGCTGGTCCAGGCGATCACGGCGGGTCGGTTTGGGTCATTGGCCGAGGCGAGGAAGCATGTGGCAGAAAACGTTGCATTTGAGGAGTTTATTCCTGAGAGTTCTGCGTTGGACGAGGCCGCAAGCCGATATGCTGTGATAGAGGCAAGATTCCTTAACTAAGAGTGTGAAAGTTTCGGTTTTTATTACTTGTTTGGTCGACCAGCTCTGCCCGAATGTCGGTGTAAGCATGGTCGCGGTTTTGCGGCGAGTGGGATGCGAGGTCGTGTTTGATGATCGTCAAACGTGTTGCGGCCAACCGGCGTTTAATACCGGGTATCGCGAGGAGGCTCAGAAATTCGCTAAGCGATTCATTGAGATATTCGAGGGGACGGACGTCGACGCTATAGTTAGTCCATCGGGCTCGTGCGTTGCGATGGTAAAACATTTTCACGAACTGTTTCCGGGTGATGAAAAATGGCAGCAGCGAGCCGAAAAGGTAGCTGCAAAAACGCACGAATTTGGATCGTTTTTGGTACACGTTCTTAAGATCGACGATGTCGGAGCATCGCTGACCGGCAGGGTCACCTGGCACGATGCATGTCACGGTTTGCGAGATCTGAACATTCGGGATGAGCCGCGCCGCTTGCTTAAAAACGTCAAAGGGGTCGAATTTGTCGAAATGAACGGGGCCGACGTCTGCTGCGGGTTCGGTGGAACATTTTCTGTAAAATATCCCGAGATCTCGGCCGGAATATTGGACAACAAGATCGAGTCGATCGAAAAGGCCGATGTGTGTGCGGTCGTTTCGGGCGACGCTAGCTGCCTGATGCAGATCGGCGGACGCCTTTCGCGGCTTAATTCGAAGGTAAAGCCGATGCACCTTGCAGAAATTCTTGCTTCGCAGGAATGATCGCTGGGCCAAATGATGCAGCACGTAACCTCAGAAACATTCGATCAAAACGCTCTCGATGCGTTGCGTGATCCCGTGCTCCACGGAGCGCTTCGCAATCTCGCCGACAACTTTGTCGAGCGACGGCGAGTTGCTATTGCCTCGGTCGATGACTGGGAAGGTCTGCGAGAAAAGGCCCGTATCATAAAAGAAGAAACGCTTCGCCACCTCGACCAATACCTTCTCGAGTTTGTCGAGAACGCTGAGAAGGCGGGCGTACGATTTCATTGGGCTCGTGACGGAAAAGAAGCGTGTCGGACGGTGCTCGACCTGTTGAACGAGAGGGGTGCAAAGCATGTCGTCAAGTCGAAAAGCATGGCGACCGAGGAGATCCATCTCAACGCTGCGCTCGAAGCCGAAGGCATCGAGCCGGTCGAAACCGATCTAGGCGAGTGGATCATTCAGCTTGCGGGCGAAACGCCGTCGCACATCGTCGTTCCCGCGATCCACAAAACCAAGGCCCAGATCGCGGATCTTTTTGTTGAGAAGGTCGGTATCGAAAAAACGGATAATGTAGACGTCCTAACCAAAACGACGCGTCGAATTCTGCGGGAGCGTTTTGCCGAGGCGGAAGTGGGCATCAGCGGCGTTAATTTTGGAGTAGCCGAAACCGGAACGATCGTGATCCTGGAGAACGAAGGGAATATCCGACTAACAACCGGGTTACCGAAAATACACATTGCGGTGATGGGAATCGAGAAAATAATCCCGAAATTTGCGGATCTGGATGTTTTTCTCAAACTTCTGCCTCGCTCTGGTACCGGCCAGCGGCTGACCGCGTATCAATCAATAATTACAGGTGTAAAACGAAGCGCTACAGACGAGGGGCCGGACGAAATTCACATCGTATTGATGGACAATGGCCGCTCGCGGATGTTAGCCCATCCGGTTACGCGGCAGAGCCTCGCGTGTATTCGCTGCGGAGCCTGCTTGAACGCTTGTCCGGTCTATCAACAGGTAGGCGGACACGCCTACGGCTCCGTATATCCCGGCCCGATCGGAGCAGTTATTACGCCGCAACTGCTCGGGATTTCAAAAGCAAAGCAGCTTCCCTACGCATCAAGCCTATGCGGAGCCTGCCGTGAGGTCTGTCCGGTAAAGATCGATATTCCTGAACTTCTGCTCCATTTGCGGGCTGAAATTACCGATGGTTCGGCAGGCGGGGCAAAAGAGAACCCCGAACGAAAGAAAAAGGTCGGCGAGAGCCTCGCATTCAAGCTCTACGGCATTGCGTGGTCCGAACCGTGGTCGTACGAGCTTGGAATTAAGGCCGCTCGTCTTGTTCAGAAACTTCTTGTTCGCAACGGCAAGATAGGCAAAGCGAGTGGATTTATGGCGAAATTGATGCCGCCCCTCGGTGCGTGGACGGCATCTCGTGACGCTCCACCGGTCGCACCCCGATCGTTTCGCGAACAATGGCGCGATGGCCTGAATAGGCCCAAATAATGACAGAAACCAGAGCCACGACCTCTCAGAATACTGATGCTCGGCGGGATATTTTATCGTCAATCCGGCAAAGTCTGGCCGCGAGCATGCCGTTTGACACCGAATGGCGAACGCATCACGGGCATTCGAACGGGTCCTTGGCGGAGCAAGATCTGGCGCCATCAACCATCTCACGGAGTAGATTGGTTGAGGATTTTCAAAAGAGCCTCGAAATGGTTGGCGGACATTGCACGATCGTCTCCGACGAGAATAAGGCGGCCGAAGAAATTCGAAACGTGATTAGTACGTTGGCTGTGAGCCGGATCGCGATCTCAGATTCTGAGCTGGTTAAGCGTCTGGTCGATCGTAACAGCAAAATCGAAGTTGTCGAAAACGCGCCGGCTAAATATTTGTTTGATTGCGATCTCGGAATAACCAGTGCTCAACTGGCGATCGCGGAAACCGGCACCTTAGTATTGGAATCTGATAGGGAAAGTCACCGACTAACCTCGCTGGTCCCACCGGTTCATCTATGCGTCATAAAGGCGGATAATATTCGCCAGACGCTTGGAGAAATTCTCGAAATAGTATCGCGCGACCTTAGCCGGACGGTAACATTTATTACCGGTGCATCGCGGACTTCGGACATTGAACTTACGCTGGCTATCGGCGTCCACGGGCCGGGAGAATTACATGTCATCGTCATTGCGGATTGACCAATATGCATGAAAGTGCGCTCCTGAGCGCTGAAAATATTTCGAAATCCTACGCCGGAGTGCATGCGCTTCGCTCGGCGACGTTTGAGTTGCGAAGCGGCGAAGTTCATGCACTCGTCGGCGAAAACGGTGCCGGAAAGTCAACTCTTATTAAGGTAATTACCGGAGCCGTCATACCGGACGGCGGCGAGATAAGTCTCAACGGCGAAGCCATAGTCGAGAATTCGCCTGCTCTGTCAAAATCGCGTGGAATAGCCGCCATATATCAGCAGCCAGCGTTATTTCCCGAACTGACCGTCGCCGAAAATATCGCGTTGGGCCAGGAGCGAGCCGGGAATTTGGGTGTCGTCGATTGGAAGGAAAGACGACGAATTGCAAGAGAACTGCTTGATCGTGTCGGCGCAAAGATCGACACAGAGACGACCGCAGGCGAGCTGTCCATGCCGCAGCAGCAGCTCGTCGAGATCGCCCGTGCCCTTGGACTGAATGCCAAAATACTGATATTTGACGAACCGACCGCATCGCTTTCGGAGGAAGACACGCAGAACCTGTTTCGCGTCATCCGCGAACTTCGGGCCCAAGGCGTCGGAATGATCTATATTTCGCACCGGCTCGAGGAATTACCGGTGATCGCAGACCGCGTAACGGTTTTGCGCGATGGACTGACGATCGAGACCAGGGAGATGGCCGATGTCAGCAGCGAGCAACTAATTCGTCTGATGGTGGGGCGCGAGCTTTCGGCGGTTTTTCCGAAGCGGGCGGTCGAACTCGGGGAATCGATCTTTGAATTGAAAAATTTCGGGTCCCGCTCAGCTGGCATTCGAAATATTAATCTTTCTGTTCGTGCCGGCGAGATAGTTGGAGTTGCCGGTCTCATCGGAGCCGGCAGGACTGAGCTTGCAAAAACCATTTTTGGACTTGAAACGCCCGACGAAGGCGAGATACTACTTCGCGGAAAACCGATCCGAATAGGGCATCCGTCTGAAGCGATCGAATACGGAATTGCATACCTACCCGAAGATCGGCGAAAGCACGGCGTCGTATTGGACTTTCCGATCAGTGCGAATATCACGCTGGCGTCGCTAAAAAAGCTGTCGAGCCTCCTAGGAATGGATTTTGGTAAAGAAAAGCAGATCGCAGCGGACTACACGCGGCGGTTGGGTGTGAAAACACCGGCGATCTATAATGCGGTTTCGACACTTTCGGGCGGTAACCAGCAGAAGGTCGCGTTGAGTCGTTGGCTAATGACACAGCCATCCGTGCTGATCCTTGACGAACCGACACAGGGCATCGATGTCGGGGCGAAAGCCGAAATTCACGAGTTAATGGTGGAGCTTGCGGGGCAAGGCGTCGCGATACTTATGATCTCGTCCGAGCTGCCTGAAATTATTGGCATGAGCGATCGCATCGCCGTGATGAATGGCGGTACTATCGCTAAAATATTCGACCGTGAGGACGCAACTCAAGATAATATTTTGGCCGTTGCACTTGGACATTAGGGCAAGATGAATATCGATCGATACAAACGTGAGATATCAGCGGCTATCGCCTTTGCCGTGTTGCTCGTCGTCGTGGGAATCCTCGCACCGTCGTTCTTCAACGGCGGAAATCTTCGCGACCTTATCATCAATAACGCTCCGACTTTGCTCGTCGCTCTGGGTATGACCCTAGTGATCCTGGTCGGCCAAATAGACATTTCGGTCGGTTCGCAGTTTGCGGTTTGCAGTATCGCGGCAGGGTACCTGGCGAAAACGGGAATGCCATTGCCGCTTCTTTTTGTTTGTGTTTTGCTGACCGGTGCCGCTATGGGTGCGTTGAATGGTGCTCTTGTAGGTTGGCTTCGTCTTCCTTCGATCATTGTCACGCTGGCGATGCTCGTCATGTGGCGGGACGCCCTACGTTGGATTACGGAAGGAGCATGGGTGCAAGATCTACCTGCCAATTTTCAATGGTTTGGCCTTGGTCAAAGTGCGGGTGAACTGCTGATCGTGGCGCTCACCACCATCTTGTTCATTGGCTTTGCATGGTCGATGCGAAACATGGTGCTCGGCCGCAAGGTTTATGCGGTTGGTTCTGACCCCGAGGCCGCGCGGCTAGCGGGTATCAATTCGCCAAACGTTATATTCGGGGTCTTTGTTATTATGGGTGGCCTTGTCGGTATCGCCGCGCTATTGAACGCAGTAAGGTTTTCGACAATTCCGGGTAACTCCGGCATTGGGCTCGAACTTAAAGCGATCGCGGCTGTGGTGGTCGGTGGAACGGCTATCACCGGCGGCCGCGGGAGGCTCGTCGGCACGCTGATCGGCGTAGCACTGTTAGGAACGATCGGAACGGCCCTGACGTTTGTCGGCATCAATCCGTTCTGGGAAAAAGCGGTCCAGGGTGCAATTATTTTGGCTGCCTTGGTTTCAGATGTGGTACTCGGCCGCCTGGAAAAAAATGGAAAATTTAGAGTCGCAGGCTCAACCGCTGCTTGAAACAGAACAAGCGTGGTCCGCTCGCCTGTTTCCCAATAACGAATGGATATTGCTGATCGTTCTGATCGGCGAATGCCTTATATTCAGCGTTACGGGCAGTAATTTTCTAACCTCTGGGAACATGTTTGAAATAACGAGGTTGGCGGTCGAGATCGGGCTGCTGGCGCTTGTACTGACGCCAATAATAATTACAGGCGGGATCGATCTTTCGGTTGGCTCGATGATGGGATTGTCGGCCGTCATAATGGGTGCACTGTGGCGAGATGCTGGTGTGTCGATGCCCATCGCCATTGGGATCACCCTTGTCGTTGGCTTAATGGGTGGCTCTTTAAATGCGGCGATGATCACCAAGCTCAAGGCTCCGCCGCTGATCGTTACGTTGGGAACATTTTCCTTGTTTCGAGGTATCGCCGAAGGACTGACGCGAGGTATTGAGAACTATTCAGGATTCTCAACCTCATTCCTGTTTCTTGGCCAGGGATATGTGTTTGGCGTTATCCCGTCGCAACTGTTCATCCTGCTCCCGGCGATTGCCGCCGTTTGGTGGTGGCTGCACCGGACGGGGTTCGGACGCAGTTATTACGCAATTGGCTTTTCGCAGGAAGGCTCTCGATATGCCGGGATCAAGGTCAGGCGACGATTGAATTTTGTATATTGCCTTTCCGGGGTCGCGGCGAGTCTGGCGGCGATCATCTACGTCGCCCATCTTGGCCAGGCAAAGTCGGATGCGGGTACCGGCTACGAACTAACCGCCATCGCCGCCGTCGTGCTCGGCGGAGCCTCGATCTTTGGCGGTCGTGGAACAGTGCTCGGTACTGTCCTGGGGCTTTTTGCGATCGTGATCCTGCAAAATGGCTTGCGATTGAGCGGTCAACCCTCAGAGCTGGCGGGTGTTTTGACCGGTGTTTTGCTGGTTGTAACGATCATGCTCGATCGGCTGTCGCGTGGAAGTGAAACGCGGCCTGTGTCAAAAGGTATTTCAGAGGAGGAATTTGAAGTGAAAAATTCACATATTGGGATTTTGAGTGCCGTCATTCTGGGAGCGGCGTTGATAATCGCGGGCAGCAACTGGATGCTCATTCGCTCGCTCAGGAATGACGTGGGCTCGGGGAACCCGACCCAGGGCCAAGCAGCCGTTCCAACTAACGGTAAAAAGACCGTCATCGCAATGATGCCAAAAGCCAAAGGGGATCCGTACTTTATTAGCTGTAAAAAAGGTGCCGAGGAAGCCGCGAAAGAGTTGGGTGCTGAACTTCTTTGGGACGGTCCGACCGATCTGGATCCCGCGAAACAGAATGAGGTAGTCGAGGCCTGGATCACGCGTGGCGTCGACGCGATCGCCGTCAGTGTTGAGAATAAAGAAGGCATCTCAACCGTTCTGCGAAAAGCCAAGGCTAAAGGCATTAAAGTCATAACATGGGACGCCGACGCAGAAAAAGACGCCCGTGATTTTCTCATAAATCAGGCTACCCCTCAGGGGATAGGCGAAACATTGACCGATGAAGCTGCCCGTATAATGGGCGGCAAAGGTGAATTTGCGATCATCACTGCGTCGCTTAGCGCGGCTAATCAGAATGAGTGGATCAAATACATCAAACAGCGTCTGGCGGAGAAATATCCTGACATGAAACTCGTCGCAACCCAACCCAGCGACGGTGACCGGGACCGTGCATTCCAGGAGACGCAAAACGTACTAAAAGTCCATCCGGACGTAAAACTGATCATGGGCATTGCGGCCCCAGCAGTTCCAGGCATCGCCGAAGCGGTGAAGCAATCTAATAGAAAAGACGTAAAGGTCACTGGTTTGTCACTTCCGAACATGTGCAAGCCCTACATAAAGGAAGGAATCATCGACAGCATCGTCCTTTGGAACACGGGTGATCTGGGCTATCTAACTGTGTTCACGGCAAATGCCCTTAGTAACGGAACTTTCAAGAACGGTGACACAAAGATCCAGGCGGGACGCTTGAAAGACATCGAGGTCGTCGGCGACGAGGTACGCCTTGGTAAACCATTTATTTTTAACAAGGCGAACATCGACCAGTTCGATTTTTGATATGAAGTTATGAGGAGATCAATGACACGTCATTATTTTGATTTTCCACTTAAATTGACCTAACGTCTAGAGAATGCGAATAAAAGACATAGCGCTCGAGGCGGACGTTTCGACGGCGACCGTTTCACACGTTATTAACAATACGAAGTTCGTGTCCGCGGAGACTAGGGAGCGCGTCGAAGCGGCGATCGCCAAATTCAATTATCACCCAAACGCCCACGCCCAGTCGCTCGCTCTCGGGCGCAGCAAGATGATCGGCTTGCTCGTTTCAGACATCTCTAATCCCTTTTACCCGGAGATCATAAAGAGTGTAGAGGCTTCGGTTATCGCTAATGGTTATCATCTGATCCTGTTCAATACGAATTATGAGGCTGAGCGAGCGATCGAATACGTACAACGGCTGATTCATATGAAGGTCGCCGGCATCATTCTGATGATAGCCGAGTATGAAAAGACACTGATCGATGAAGCAAAACGTAACAAGACAAGTTTTGTATTCCACGATCTGGGCGAGGTCGGAGAGAAGATGAGTAATATCGTTCTCGACTATGCGGTCGGGATCGACGAGGCAGTCGCCCACCTCGTATCTTTAGGCCACACAAATATTGTCCATATTGCGGGTTCTCATGAAATACATTCCGCTGGCATTCGCCGCGAGTCATTTATCAGTGCCATAAAACGGCATCTTCCCAAAGGCCCTTTACCGAAGATCTTTGAAGGGGACTTTCGATTTGAAGGCGGCCGTCAAACGGCGAATAAAATACTTTCTGAAAAGACGCTTCCAACCGCTGTTATCGTTGCAAATGATCTAATGGCGCTTGGAGCCATGCAGGAATTCAAATCCGCCGGATTGCGCATTCCGGTCGATATTTCGATCGTAGGCTTTGACGACATTTCGTTTTCAGCATTGTCGGAGCCCGCCTTGACTACTATCTGTTCGCCGCGAGTCGAGATCGGGCGGCGGGCATTTGAAGCTTTACTCCTGACAATGGACATGCGGCATCCTCAGGGAGTCGAGATCCGTATTCCGACATATCTGATAAAGCGGGACTCGACCGCCCCGCCGCGGACAGTGCTCAATCCGCGAAAGAGGTTGTAAGATCTCAGTTTTCACTTTTCCACTAATGATCGAAACCAGATTATGAAATTTCCAAGTCTCATTGGCCTATCGTTCTTTTTTGTCCTTCCACTCTGCCTTTTCGCAAACGCGGAGATTCTGGGCCAATCAAATCTATTCGGAAACTGGCCGAATGGCGCTGATCCCAGAGAGGTGGGCCGCAGGCTGGCGAATAATTTCGCAATGCGTGATTTTGAGTACCAGACTGGGAAGCGAGAGTTTGTTATATATCCTGAAGCCTGCGCATGGTACGGTGCCCTAAATGTCGCGGATGAGATCGACGATAAAGAGCTTAATAAAAAGCTGGTCCAAAAATTCGATCGCTTCCTAACAGGCGACGGTCTCAAGCATATTTCGCAGCAGGCTCACGTCGATTATCGTGTGATCGGGATAATTCCACTTGAGCTTTTTATACAGACCAAGGATGGCAGATATCTGGACTTTGGCCGAGGGCTGGCCGACAAACAATGGGAAAAGACGACGCCGGATGGTATCACGGGAGAAGCCCGATATTGGATCGACGATATGTATATGATCACTATGATCCAGATACAAGCTTACCGGGCGACACGAGACAAGAAGTATCTTGATCGAGCGGCGAACACCTTGGTTGCCTACCTCGATAAACTCCAGCAGCCAAACGGGCTGTTCTTTCATGCTCCGGATGCACAGTTTTACTGGGGCCGCGGAAACGGCTGGCAAGCCGCGGGCATGTCGGAACTCTTGCTTTCGATGCCTAAGGATCATCCGCTTCGACCGCGGATAGTGAAGGGCTACAATACTATGATGGCATCCCTTCTGAAATATCAGGGTAAAGACGGACTCTGGCGACAGCTCCTCGATCAGCCGGACTCGTGGGTCGAGACGTCGGGTAGCGGCATGTTTACGTTCGCTTTTGTAACCGGAGTCAAGAACGGTTGGCTGTCGAAAAAATCATATGGCCCAGCTGCTAGAAAGGCTTGGATCGGGCTGGTCAAACATATCGATGCCGATGCCAATGTCACGGATGTTTGCGAGGGCACCAACAAGGGATTTTCGGTTAAATATTACATTGATCGGCAGCGTAAGACCGGAGACCTGCATGGACAAGCGGCAACGTTGTGGAGCACGATGGCTCTGCTCCGATAAGCGTCTAATTTTACGATTAAAAGGTCCGGGTTTATGTGCCCGGACCTTTTGCTTGATCAAAAAACGTGTATGAGATCTACCTCTTACACGGAGCCCCCGACAATGCGGATACAGGGTCGAACCGATGTTCATAGTCCTTGGCATATGTGTCGAGATTCAGTTTGATCCTGTTAAATACATAACAATAATAATCTTCCTTACTGATCCGTTCCTTTAGATAGCCCATTGCATTGACCTCGCTCCAATACTCCCGACTCTCCCAGATCTCCGTTGGAGTGCCACCCATTTGCATTGCAAGGTCGGTCAATTTTTTATCCTTAATATTGAGCCCATTTTTAAGGAATATCGAGGTATAGACTGGCATCAGACGGTTTTGTGTCTGGAGCTTATTCGTATTCTCAACAGACGCCTGGTTGACGTGCCCGATCTCATGCGAGATCTTTGTTGCCGCCAATATCCGGGCGTTTATCGAATATGTGGTCGAATCGGTTGATAAGGAATTCAGCACCGGATAGTAAATCGGTGATGGGTAACCTTTTTCAATATCGGCCCCAAGGGTGATCGTAGCTCCCACAAGATCGCCGCCCTCGTTCCACAATAGTTTATCGGTGCCGGCACCTCTCTCACGGTCACCGCGAATAGCGATCGTTAAAACAAACTCCTTGTTATAGGCGTATTTGTCCCACTGCTGGCGGCCAAAATCAGTAGAAAGGAGCTCGGCTTTCCATCTATCAAAACGATCTTTATATTTCGCAGGAATATCCTCGCGGATCCCGCCGTCGGTTGGGGTCGGTATGATCGTCCTCTTCGTGTCAGACGAAAATCGCTCGAATTGAACATATCCGCTGTACAGCCACAAGCCCGATGCCCGTGATGAAGTTCGAGACAAAGCGGAATTCGAATTCTCGAAATCCTCTGAAGCGAAACACACGGAAGAAAACATCACGCAGGCGACGATCCCAGACAAAAAGAACAGTGACAAACGCAGTAGTTTCATCAAAAAAGCCCTCCACTTTTTCAAATCAAATGTACCCGAAAGTGCTCCAAGTTTTTGAGAGTTTAACGTTATACCAATGATTACTTTAATGTCAAGTTTTTGTCATTATGATTGGCTATTTATCGCGTTTTCGCGGTACTAGTCAGACGATGGACGAGCCTTCCGAACCCATAGATGTTCTCGCAATTTATCGACAGTATCTCGCGGCAGTGAACCGCGATCGCTAGCAGCGATATTTGACTCCACATGCGGAAGTTTTCGCATTCCGGGAATGATCGTACTAACCGCCGCATTGTCCAGAATAAATCTAAGGGCCGTCTCTGCCATTGTTGAATCAGGAGGGATCGATGCTCTCAGTCGATCGACATGTTCAAGAATAGGCCCGAGCTTTTCAGGCGCAAAATAAGTTGCCCTGAAATCGCCCGCGGGGAATTTGGTATCGGCCGTAATATTACCGGTGAGGCTTCCTTCGTCAAGCGGGACACGGACGATTACAGCGACGTCCATGTCCTCACATGCAGGAAAAAGCTCGTCGTCAGGGTTCTGGTCAAAGATGTTGTATACGACCTGCACGGCGTCGACCTTACCGCTACGGACGGCCCGAACGCCGTTCCACGGTTCCCACCGATTGATCGAGATTCCGCAGGCGTTGATCAACCCTTGCCGTTTAAGGTCATCGAATTTGTTTGACCAGCGGTCATCGTCGGTCCAAGAGTCTTGCCACGTGTGAAGTTGGAGAAGGTCAAAACTCTCTAGCCCGGCATTTTCCAAGCTCTTATGTACATACTCGTCGATATGCTCGGGCGGGTACGAATCGTCCAGCGAGGCGTTTTCGGGTGCCGGCCACATCATGTTTTTGGGCGGCACCTTCGTCGCCGTATATAGCTTTTTGTTCGGGTTTGCCGCTATTAGCCTTCCGAGCAAGTGCTCGCTGTGGCCATTGCCATAAACCCAAGCAGTATCGAAAAAGTTGCAGCCGAGATCGACCGATCGTTGTAGTGAGGCCAGAGATTCTTCATCGTCAGAACCTGACCATGCCGCCATCCCCCACATGCCGTAGCCTATATCGCTCACATCCCAGCCCGTCCTGCCAAATTTTCTGTATTGCATAAAGTGGTCGTTCTACTGCCCTGTATGATCGCAAAAGCCAATTTCCTCGAAAAAAACGTGAATATTGCGAACTAATATTCTTACTTTTTGTCGGAAACGGATATTATCATCTTACCGAAAGTTAACCGATTTTCCGATACCGTAAATGAAGCATTCAACATCAAAGTGTCTGTTTTGGATTCTCACAGTTGTTATCGGCCTCTCGTTGAGCGACTTTGCGCAATCTCCTGTCAAGACGCCCGAGGCCCCGTCAACGTTGGGGCTCGAACGCGGCACAAAAGAGTTTGACACCCCAGACTTCAAGGTCAGGATCGTTAGCGACTCCGGAACGATTGCCGCGCTTGAGCCGAAGGGCGGCGGCGGCTTCGACTTCACCCCTGCGGACCGTCTTACGCAACGTTCGAAAGATGGCTTTTATCATCTGGGGGACATTAAATTCCGTCTCAAAATGGCCGATGGTGCGTGGCGCGAATTCTCCACCGCCACAGTAAGAAAACCCGTAATTCAGCTTCCGGCACAGTCGCCCGACTTGGCAAAAGCCGATCTCTCGCCTACACTGCCCGGCGATTGTCCGGTTCAAGTGATACGCGTGTGGACGGTGCGAACCGGCCGTTTGACGCTGCATTTCGAGATCATCAACAAAACGGAAGAGCCCGTTGAGATCGGTGAACTTGGTATCCCAATGGTTTTCAACAACATATTGACCGACCGGCGTCTAACCGAATCTAACGAGAAATGTACGTTCTCCGACCCGTACACCGGTTTGGACGCAGGCTATATCCAGGTGACGCGTCTAAAAGGGATTGGGCCGGCGCTGGTGGTTGTACCGGAAGCCAAGACCCCGTTCGAGGCATATCAACTGCTCCGCGAGCCGACGCGGCCGCAGCAGACGGCCGAAGGAATGTTCGAATGGATCGTTCACAGCAAGGCTCTCGCTGAGAAAGATTGGGGTACTGCTGTTCCTTGGAATGTGCCGACGAGCGAAACACTGCCGCCAAAAGGAAAACGCGAGATCGGCGTACGGTTTTTGCTTGCTGACAAGATCCAAACGATCGAGAAGACCCTCTCCGAAAACAAACGGCCCGTGGCAGTCGGGATTCCCGGATACGTATTGCCGGACGATATCGCGGGCAAGCTATTCCTCAAGTACGGGACAATGGTGAAAGCCTTTTCTTCGGAGCCGAAAAATTCACTGGCGGTGACGCCCGACAAGCCGGGATCAAAGGCTTGGCAAGCCTTCACTGTCCGGGGCACCGGCTGGGGGAGGGCACGGCTGACGGTGAACTATGCCGACGGAACGCGGCAGACGATCCACTATTACCTGACTAAGCCTTCCAGCACCGTCGTCGCTGATCTTGGCAATTTTTTGACGACCAAGCAGTGGTATGAGAACGACGCAGATCCATTTAAACGCAGCCCGTCGGTTATTACATATGACCGCGAGACCGGTAAGCAGGTCGATCAGGACAATCGTGTTTGGATCGCGGGGCTTGGGGACGAAGGTGGTTCTGGTTCGTGGGTTGCGGCGGCGATGAAGGAGTTTGTTGAGCCTAACGAGGCGGAGATCACCAAGTTTGAACGATTCATCGACGGTGTGCTCTGGGGCGGTCTGCAATATAAAGACGGCCCACTAAAATATGGCGTGCGAAAGAGCATGTTGTATTACGCCCCTCAAGATTTTCCGTCCTATCCATATGACAAAACGGCAAATTGGACGACGTGGGCGAGTTGGAAAAAAGACCAGGCCGAGAGCGTTGGCCGAGGATACAATTACCCGCATGTCGTCGCGGCCTATTGGTCGATGTACCGCAACGCACGAAATTACGAGGGTCTGGTAAAAAATCACCCTTGGGATTGGTATCTTGATCAGGCATTTGAAACTACGAAATTCGCATTCAGCAAAAAGCCTGACGGCAAATACGCTGTTGGTTATGTCGAATTGGGTCTCATGGAAGGTACGATCTTTCTCGAGCTCTTGAACGACCTCAAACGCGAAGGCTGGACGGAAAAGGCGGCTGAAATTGAGCGTATGATGAAAGAACGGGCGGACGTTTGGAAGACCGAGGAGTATCCATTCGGCAGCGAGATGGCGTGGGATTCGACCGGTCAGGAAGAGGTCTATAATTGGTGCAAATACTTCGGTTATGACGATAAGGCGGCGGTATCACTCAATTCGATCGTCGCCTATATGCCGACTTTGCCGCATTGGGGCTACAACGGAAATGCCCGACGCTATTGGGATTTTCTTTACGCCGCAAAGCTTCGCCGCATCGAGCGGCAGATACATCATTACGGTTCGGGACTCAACGCTATTCCGATGCTCGATTATTTCCGCTCGCACCCGTCAGAAGATTATTACCTCCGCGTCGGCTATGCTGGCGCCAACGCTGCGCTAACTAATATCGACCAGGAAGGCTTCGCGTCAGCCGCGTTTCACACCTATCCCGACACTCTAAAATGGGACGGTTACAGCGGCGATTACGGCATGAATTTCTTCGGCCACGCGATGAACGCTGCAACCTATGTGATCGACAGCCCTGATTTTGGGTGGCAGGCGTTTGGCGGAAATGTGTTTAAGAATAGTCGTAAAAGTGTAATCGTCGAACCACGCGACTCGATGCGGAGACGAATCTACATTGCTCCGCTTGGTTTGTGGTTAACTCTTGACTGCGGAGTTTTCGGATCTGTAGAGGTATCTAAAAATCAAAAAAGTGTTGTCGTTTATTTCAATGAAGGCCCTCAAGGGAGTTACGTGAGGTTACGCGTCGAACAGCCCGCGACAATCAATGGCATTGGGCAGTTTCACCCTCTGATGCGATTAAAGATGGAGCGGGGTGCATACATCGTTCCTACAGACGGAAGTGTAAATAAAGTGACGCTCGTGGAGAAAAACAAATGACTTCATCTAACGATTTAGACCGCCGAACATTTTTGCAACTTACGGGAATCGGCGCGACCTCGCTCGCAATGCCCGCTTGGGCGTTTGGCTCTAATGCTGCGACGTTTGCGAAAACGGCTAACGCGTTTCCGCTCGACTCCGTTCGGCTTACGGCGTCACCATTCCTCAATGCCGTTACGGCAAACCTTGCTTATCTCCACAAGGTCGAGCCGGACCGTCTGCTACACAATTTCCGCGTGCACGCGGGACTCAAGCCGAAAGGCGAGGTTTATGGCGGATGGGAAAGCGACACGATCGCGGGCCACACGCTGGGGCATTACCTCACCGCGTGTGCCTTGATGTATGCCCAGATCGGCGACGCCGAGTCGAAAAAGCGGGTCGACTACATTATTTCGGAGCTTGCCGAATGCCAAAACCAGGCACCGGATGGATACGTGGCGGGTTTTCTGCGGCGAAAAGACAAAAAGGTCGAGAATGCTCGGGTCATTTTTGACGAGATCATGGCTGGCGACATCCGCTCGGCCGGATTCGATCTGAATGGCTGCTGGGTCCCGTTTTACACTTGGCACAAGCTTTTTGCAGGGCTTTTCGACGCCGACACGTACTGCGGTAACAAGGGTGCGATCAAGATAGCCACAAAACTGGCAGGCTTTATTGGCAACGTGTTCGACAAGCTTACGGATGAGCAGGTGCAGAAAATGCTCAATTGCGAGCACGGCGGCATTAATGAGTCGATGGCCGAACTGTATGCCCGCACTGGCGAAAAACGCTGGCTCGATCTCTCAATTCGGATCCGGCATCAGCGAACATTGGGGCCAATGTTCGAGCAAAAGGACGCCTTGCCGAATATCCATGCCAATACTCAGATCCCAAAAGTGATCGGCCTTGCGCGGTTGTACGAACTGACGCAAAAACCGGAGTTTGCCACCGCCGCACGTTTTTTCTGGCGGAACGTGACGACTAATTATTCGTACGTGATCGGGGGGAATTCGGACCGCGAATATTTCCAGCAGTCTAATACGATCTCAACGCACATTACGGAACAGACATGCGAATCGTGCAACACGTATAACATGCTCAAACTGACACGACACCTTTTTGCATGGGACCCGCAGACGTCGTATTTCGACTATTACGAGCGGGCTCATTTTAACCACATCCTTGCGCAGGAAAATCCGAAGACCGGTATGTACGCCTATATGGTACCGCTGTTATCCGGAACATACCGATCGTTCTCGTCCGAATTCAATGACTTCTGGTGCTGCGTCGGCTCAGGTATGGAGAGCCACTCGAAACACGGCGATTCGATCTACTGGCACGATGACAACCACCTGATCGTAAATCTTTTTATCCCGTCAACGCTCGAATGGAAGGAGCGTCAGGCTAAATTTGAGCTTGCGACCAATTACCCGTCAGACGGTGAGATCTCCCTTACCGTTACGAGCGTTGCAAGGGCGGCAGAGTTTGCGATGGCGATGCGTATACCATATTGGGCGGAGAACGCTACTCTCCAGGTAAACGGCAAGGAAACAAAGATCGAGAGGGCAAATGGCTACGCCACTGTCCGTCGCAGGTGGAAAACAGGTGACAAGGTATCACTCACATTGCCAATGAAGCCGCGGATCGAGGCTACATCAGACAACCCAAATGTCGTTGCTCTACTGCGCGGGCCGCTCGTGCTGGCCGCCGACCTCGGACCTGCCAAGGATACTTTCAACGGCGTGTCACCGGCCTTGGTAGGCGCCAATTTGCTTGGCTCGCTCAAGCCGACAACTGAGCCATCCGTCTATGTGACGACCGGGATCGGCCGGCCGACAGAATTGACGATCAAACCTTTCTATTCGCAATGGGAACGCCGTACGGCCGTCTATTTTCATAAGTTTAGCGACGATGAGTGGGCGAAGGAACAGGTCGCTTACGCCGCCGAGCAGGCTCGTTTGAAGGACCTGCAGGAGAGATCGGTTGATGTGATGCACCTCGGCGAAATGCAGCCCGAACGTGACCACGGCCTGTCCTCAGCGATCTCGTATCCGGTTTCCTACAGATTTAAGAATGGCCGCGACGCCAGAACGGGAGGATATTTTGAATTTAATATGAAGGTTACGGACGAACCGTTAACCCTCAAGGCGACCTACTGGGGTGAGGAGCGCAAACGTCTGTTTCATATTCTCATAGACGGCAAACGCATCGCGTCGGAAACGCTCGGCTACGACAAGATGGGCCAGTGGATCGAGCGGGATTACCCGATCCCGCAGGACCTGCTGAAAGGAAAAACAACTGTCACCGTTCGCTTCGAACCCGAACCGGGCAACACCGCCGGACCGGTGTTTGGCGTCTTGATCTTCCGGTCGAAATAGCTTGGGACAATCAAGACACAAAATGGACACAGATTCTGACTGTGTTTCTCCGTGTCCAGGAGTGGTTTCATCCCTTTTGGCGACTCACTTATTCTGCTTCAGTTTCAACGCTTTATTAATGGCCTCTAAAGCGAGCGGTTTTATCACCTCATAGCCTTTTGCGTTCGGGTGCAGGCCATCATTGGCGATGTCGGATCTAAGCAAACCCTTTTCGTCGGCCATCGGCGTAAAATAATCAAGATACACTAGGCCTCGCTCCGCGCAAAAGTTCTTTATCCACACATTTAATTCGGAAATCTGGGCAGGCGGCCGCAGTACAGTTCGAATGATCGGCACTCCGGCGGCGTTCTTATTGTAATCGCTCACCGGCATGACCGTTGCTAGTACAACATTGATCCCGTTTGCGCGTGCAAGATCTACCATCGAGGTTAGATTGCCCTCGATCGTGGCGATATTTGTTGGTCCCGGATAGCTCGAAATATCGTTGGTCCCCGCGAGAATGACGACGACCTTTGGCTTGAGATCAATAACGTCCGGGCGAAACCTGAGGACCATCTGGGGCGTTGTCTGTCCGCTGATGCCGCGATTGACGTACGGCTGTCCTGGAAAATACTGATCGAGTTTCCATCCGTCGGTGATCGAATCGCCCATGAAAACCACTCGCTTTTCATCTTTCGATGGCGGAGCCAATTTGGTGTTTGCATCGCGGTAACGGGCAAGATTGGCAAAGTCGTTTAACCGTGCCTGCAGTCGGTCTCCCCGCTGCTTTTCGGCGGTCAATGGATCGACCGGCGCCGGTGTCGGCGTCTGTGCGATTGCCGCAAAACCAAGAATCGTCGTTAAAAAAATAGCAGCTATTAATTTCTTCATCAGAGGTCTCCTATTGTGTATCTTCACAGATCGTCATTGATTATCGAATATTTGATTCTTAACCCCGCGTAGCGTCGGTTTTTTCGGTGTGGCAACATCCAGCACAATGACCTCGTTCTTACCTTTTTTTAGCCAGTTTTCAGGGATAAAAAGTGTCTGCTGCGGCCCGATCTTCCAAAATCTGCCGAGGTTATGGCCGTTTACCCAAACGACGCCTTTGACCCAACTGGTGGTATCAAGAAAGGTATCGCCCGTCGTGGTCAGACTAAACGACCCTCGGTAAAATCTGGGGAAATCTTTTCCGTTCGGATCTTTGGAGGATTTCAGTTTTGAAAGATCAGCCAACGGCAGGCCGTAGATTTCCCAATCTTTCAGAGCCTCGCCGCCCAACCACACGTCGCCGATTATACCTTTGCGATCAAGGTTGAATTCGCGGCCAAAATTCAGCCGGCCATTGTTTTCGACCAGAATATCGAGGGTTGAGCCTTCTCCTGCATTGATGGCTATCGAGTTTTGCTTGAGCCGCCGATCAAGGGTTCCAACGGCCTTGCCATCAATATAGACCAAGCCGTAGTCACGCAAGCTGTCGAATTTCAGCTCACCGCTGAAGGCCTTTCCGAGCTTTTTCCGGTACAGCAAATAACCATAATTTTGCCCGATGGCTTCCATTGAAAGCGGTTTTTCGGACCGGATGGGTTTGTCCAAAAGCGAAAACATTCCTGCTTTTTCTTTTAGATCGAATGCCGGGATCTCGATAAGATCGCGGCTTGTGGGAACGTCTGGCAGCGTTTCACCCGGCGGCAAGTGCTTCTTAATAACATCGCGGAGGGCGTAATATTTCGGCGTCGGCCTTCCCGCTTCATCGAGCGGCGAATCGTAATCGTAGCTGCTCGTGTCCGGTTGATACGGCTCATTGCGACTTGTGTTGGCTCCGTTCATAAAGCCGAACGATGTTCCGCCATGAAACATGTAGAGATTAAACGACACCTTGTTGACGAGCATCCATTCGACGCCTTTTGCGACAATCTCAGGTTTGACCGTTTCGTGCTTTGCTCCCCAGTGATCGAACCAGCCGATCCAGTATTCCCCAGTCATTCGCGGCACGTCTTGGCGAAATTTGGCAAAGTTCGCAAACTGCTTGTCGACCGCATCACCTGAACCAAAATTAATAACCGATAACGTATCCGGTAAAGTTCCGCCCGTCAGTAAGGCCTCTGAAGGCCCGTCGGAGGTAAACAGTAAATTGTCAAAACCCGCGTCCTGGATCATCTTTTTGACGGCTGCTACGTACGCATGATCCTTGCCAAACGAGCCGTACTCATTCTCGACCTGGCTCATGATGATATTGCCGCCGTGCGTGATCTGAAGTGGTGCAAGTTGTCGGCCAACCGCAGCCATATACTTACGAGCCGCGTCGACAAAACGTGGGTCCGAAGTCCTAACCTTAAGATCGGCAGTCTTCAAAAACCATGCAGGAATACCGCCAAAATCCCACTCTGTACAAATATATGGTCCCGGCCGAACTATGACATAGAGTCCTTCCTGTCCCGCTTCCCGAACAAATTCGGCGATATCCAGATCTCCTGAGAAATCAAATTTACCCTGTATCGGTTCGTGCAAATTCCAAAAAACATAGGTAGTAATGGTGTTCAGTCCCATCGCCTTTGCCTTTCGAAAACGATCACGCCACGCCGCACGCGGAACACGCGGGTAGTGCATCTCGCCGGAACGCACAATGAACGGCTTGCCATCGAGCAGAAAATCTTCACCCTTCCACGTAAATGTGTGGGCGGCGGGCATTCGTCGACCGGGTTGAGCACAGACCCCGGTATCTAATATGAACGACGACAAACAGAGCGTCGCTGTAAGTATGGTCGTCCGAATGGTTTTAGTCATACCTTTTAAAACTCAAATGTGTGTTCCTATCTCAGATCGCACTAAAGATCGCCGGGTTAAAACCTTCGGTGCGGACTGTCCACGAACCATCTGCGGGAAATCCCGGTGCCTTAGTTTTCGGCCCGCCTTTCCAGCCATTCGCCATCATCGCGATCGCGTAAAGCAGGCCACCGTTTCCGGGCAGATAGAGGGGTAAATTTGGTCGCTGATAATTATGGCCGTTGATCGCGTAATGGTTTTTTGGCGTATCGAGCAGCAGGGCGTCGATCGCGATCGACGGTTCGCCGAGCCGCGCGGCCGTCATCGCGGTCATCGGATAATCCCAACCCCACGTTTCGGGCCAATCCCATTCCTTCATCACCTTTTTCAAGGTCCGCCGCATCGTTTCACGATCGCCTTTTTCGCCGCTCAAAATGCCAAAGGCACCAAGCATAGACGGATGATCCTTGTTGCGTTCCGTGTAGGTCTGCGGGCAATTTTCGTGGGCAAGATAGACGCCATCTTTTGCTGGAAGCGGCGAGAGCTTTTTAATCACCTCGTCCCATTTTGGCTCAGGTTTCAACCCCAAACGATGACGCCATTTTTGAGCAGTTTTCAGGCCAAAATGCCAATATTCGAGTTCGAATGTCGGGTTCCATGTCTCGCGAGCCGGATGATTTTCCTGAGCCGGAATTACCGGTGGGCCGAGGACATACCGGTGCGTTTTCTCATCAAAATGCGCATATGACGCCATAAACCTCGCGGTCTCGTCGACTATTTTGCGATATTTGTTAAGAGTATAGCCACTCGGCCGCGACAGATAAGCCAACTCAGCATAAAAGATCGGATGGGGTTGCTGCCAGATCAGCAACGGCCCAATAGGCGACGGGCTGTCGCGGCCGTCAAGAGCTGTCATCTTCGCCCACCTGACCCCGTCATACCCCTGTTGTTTCGCCCTTTCCCGCGCACTTGGATGAACCTTGATATACCATTCGAGGCTCCGTTCAAAAAATTGAAACCGATTCCATAAAGCAAGGTGGGCGGCGTGCCACCAGTGCATTTCCAGGTGAAATTTGCCGTACCAGCTGTTGGTCGTCAGACCTGTTTCCTGCGGCGGCGAGGAGCCAGTACAATTTATCCTCGTTAAATATTGCGACAGGATAATCCGACGTTCTAGCTCGAATGCTCGTTTGTCTTTGCTCGCGGACAATTCTACTGCCGCTCCGGTTCTCCAGAACTCTTTCCAAAAATCCTCACTGTAACTAAAAGCAAACGCCGGCCTTACCAAGGTATGTTCCGACTCAACGGGTGCGAACGAGACCGAGAATTCGAGCCGTGGCACGGATCGGGTAGACCGAAGAACAAATTGATGCGGCTTTTCGGCTTCGAAAGCGCTTTCAGTTGCCCATCCGACCGATACAGAATACTTATCGTCGTCAAGAATTCGGCTGAGTTCTACCCGCCCGAGAAAGTTGCTGTTTGTCCCGTCAAGCTTTTCAACCTTGACGATATTTGAGTCATGTTGTTCCGGATGTCCCCAGTCAGCAGCCTGCATCGTCTGCGAACCGTACGGAAAGGCAATTCGTACGGACAATCGATGATGGGCGACCAGTTCTGATTCGATCATCACGGACAGACACTCGCCCCCCGGTACAACCGTTGTTCTAACCAGCACCGCTTTGCCATCGAATTTGAAACGGCTTTCTATTTGTCCTTTCCAAAGATCTAGTTTTTGCTCAATGTCGGTAATATCGCTTGGTTTTGCTTCGTGTCCGTCGGATCTAATGAGAAGCAAACCGACCCTTCCAAGATGCAGACGGTGTGGATTTTCGCGAAGCCAATCGTAAAGCTCTTCCTGCCCGGACTTACCCGTAATATAGCCAACCGTCCGCCCGTATGTGTCGTAATCCGTAAGGCGAAACTCTTTGGCCCTCAGGTGTTCCGGCATCGGCTTTGTGTGCCATCCCCATTGCGACATCGTACAGAGTGGCATCGCGTTTTCATAGAGCTCAGGAAACGTCTGCAACCCGGTTACATCACATGTAAAAGCGAATTCACCGTTGCCGACCGAGAGCGGCGAGAGCGGCTCGAACTGTCGCAGAACCGGATTGTGACGGGAAACGAGAACGTAGCGGTCGATCTTTGCAGGCGGGTGCGATCCACTAAATCCGGATTTAGCCAAAACGCCGGTGGCAGCGATGCCGCCTATAAATGTTCGTCGTGAAATTTTCGATCTACTCATGGACGATATGCTTACTCGCTTAATGAAGGCCATCTGGCGGCTGACGGCCAGACATGACAGATTTATCGGAACGCAGCCGTGGCCTCCGTCGGACTAGATCAATAATTGGCCCGGATCACCAACGAACAGGCGCCAGTCGGAGTTAAAGTTGTATTTGGCACGTGGATTTGTTTGGCCAAACGCGCCGAACGCTAGCACCAACAGCAGAAAGAAAAAGAAAATGGACCTGGTCACTGAATTCGTCATAAATATCTAATTGCCAAGTGGCTTTGTATCGTTGAATATGGGGCTCGCAGGAATGGAAAAGGTTGCTCGGGCATCAGGCATTTTCGGATCGAATCTCGGCAGGCCGGCGATCAAATATTTCGCCAGCGGCAATTTCTGATCGCGGATCGCCTGAACGATGCATTTTGCAAGTTCGTAACTGCCGTAATTTGTGTGGTGCGTACCGTCTCCCTCTTTGAACAAAGCACCGGACTTTTCTGGTCCTAACGCTTCATAAAGATCTTTGCTCATTAAGATCAGGTCGATGAGCGGGACATTTTCTTCCTTTGCCACCTGACGAACCGCCTCAGGATAATCCCCATGCGAATTCGTGATCCTGCCCGTCGAGTCGAACGTGCGTCGGTGCATCGGCGTTACCAGTATCGGGATACCGCCTTTTTTGCGTGCGGCTTCGACAAACTGTTTCAGGCTCGCCTTGAAGCTAGTAAATGCGCCGATGCCTTCGCCTTTTTCCTTTTCATCGTTGTGGGCGTATTGGATCAGCAGATAATCGCGGGTTTTCATTTGGCTCAGAACCTTGTCAAGGCGTTTTGCCCCAAACGAACTTTTTAGCGATTCGCCGGACTCGGCGTTGTTTGCTATCGCGACCTTGTTACCAAAAAATCTCGTCAGCATCTGTCCCCAGCTCGCGTATGGCTCGGTCGGCTGGTCGGTCACGGTCGAATCCCCGAGGAGGAAAACGGTCGGAACGGTTACCGGCTCGATCTCGATCGCACTGACGGCCGGGTGCGGGCCATTAAATTCGAGCGTCAATTTTTCGTCCCACGCCCATTTCTCAGAAGCCTTTTCGCGGTCTTTGAGTTTGACCTCGCCGCCGGTCGAGATCAGCGGTGTGCGAATATTAACCGTGAACGATCTGCTCACGAACTTTCCTGTTTGCGTGTCGACGCTTTCGAGCATCAGACGTCGAAGCTCGGCTTTGACCACGGTCGAGGTCGCCGCCGTTCTATCGCCAAACGTTACCGTAACCCTGTAATTGCCCTCAGGAACCGCGACGCTGAAATAGAACGGTTTGTCATTTGAGCAATTGTCCGCGCCCAGCTTACAAAAGACGACGGTTCCGGGCTCAAAGCCGAAGCCGGCCTGCTTGCTATACGTGCTTTGTGCATCTACGTGAACCGCGTTTGAGGCATGCTTCCCGACAGCAAAGTCGAATTTCTTTGAAACAGATTGTGCTGATATAGCCGTTGCCAGAAGGGCGGTCGCCATTGCTATGGATAAGGCAGATCTATAAAACATAATACTTTACCTATAATTTCATTCCTTTGATCTTTAGCACGAAAGGCAGATCGCCGTGGGACTCGACCGGCATGCTAACCTTTAAGCCGGTAACGTCCTGAATGTAAAGGATCTTGCTCTTGCTGCCGAGGATCTCGATATTCTGAATTCGCGCATTCGGGCCAAGTGCCAATGACTTGACCAGAGCCTGCGTCCCGGGCCATTTCGAAACGAAAACATAGAGAATGTCCCCTTTTACCGTAAAGCGAAATTGCTGCTCGCCCTTGTCGCCTTCGCTCCATTTTGTCCAGGCATGCGTGCCGTAGATCGCCTCGCCGTTGATTTCGAGCCATTTTCCGATCTTCAGTAAAAGCTGGTGCTGGTCTTCGGGGATCGTGCCGTCCGCCTTTGGAGAAATATTAAGCAGGAGGCCGCCATTCTTACTGACGTTTTCGATGAGGCGGTCAACCACTGTCTTGACGCTCGTGATCGGAGAGCCTTCTGTATAGCCAAAGCGGTTAAGAACCGGATCGTCGACTTCCCAGAGATAGTCGGTTATTTCCTTTGGCGCGCGAGATTGGCGCTCATAATCCTTGGCCGTTCCCGCGAGATATGCCTCGCCTTTGGTGCTCAGGGAGACGTCCTTTTTCCACTGGCGGGCACGGTTGTAGTAATAGGCCGCAAGGCGGAGTTTGATCGGGTCGAGTGAACGGTCGTTTATGCCGTTATCAAACCACAGAATGTCGGGCTGGTACTTATCGATCAGCTCCTGATTTCGGGCAAGCCATTCCTCAAGAAAAGCGTCGCTCTGTGGATGCCCTTTCCCCGACATGTGGTCCTGGCCCGGTTGGAGAGGCTGTGGCGGGCCGTAAAAATCAGCGTATGCCGGGTCGAAGAGGTCGGTTTTCAAATTCGGATCCTTCGGATACATAAACGACCAATTTTCCATTCGGTGATTTGAAACACCGAATTTCAAACCTTGTTTTCGAGCGGCTTTTGCCAGATCCCCGATCAGGTCGCGATGCGGGCCCATGTCCATCGCGTCCCATTTTGTGAGTTTGCTGTCCCAAAGCGCGAATCCGTCATGATGTTCGGCGGTCGGGATGATGTATTTCGCGCCTGACGCTTTGAACAAAGCGACCCACGCATCGGGGTCGAATTTTTCGGCCTTAAATAGCGGGATAAAATCTTTGTACCCAAATTTATCGGGTGCCCCGAAATGTTCTGTATGCCACTTGATGATCTCAGGATTGTTGTACATGTGCGTCGCGTACCACTCACTCTGGTGAGCTGGAACGGCATACAAACCCCAGTGCATCATGATCCCGAACTTGGCATCGACAAACCATTGCGGCGTTTTGTAATTGGCTTTGATCGATTCCCACGTCGGCTTAAACGGGCCTTTGGGTATTGGGTTTGCTCCGTTTGGCAGGCTTATCGATATGCGCGGCGGCGTGGTTTGGGCGCTGATCCGTGTCGCTATCGCGAATGTCGCGACAACCAGCGCAGTTCCGCCCAACTTCAAAATCAATGATTTGCATGATTTTATGAGCATAGACTTAAAATTAGATTTGACGCCCGCAAGCCTTATCTTATCTTTGAGTTCTTGGTGAACTTTGCACGAAACTTTTTGACGGAATAAAAAAATTTCCCGCAAAGCTCGCAAAGAAGATCCACAGATCTACTTCGATGAGATCAAAATATTCGTACCCTTCAAAGCATCCGCAGATGCCTTTAAGGATATTTTTCCTGCCTTGCCCTTTTTCGAACGGACAATTACCAGCGCCAACCCGTTGTAAGCGCGGCGATTGGTTGATTGAAACGAATCGTGGTCGGTCGCGTCGCCATTATCCACGGCTATGATCTCGCCCGGGCCGGAGATCTCGAATTTGATCCGGTTATTTGAACGCGGAACCATAAGGCCATTTTGGTCCGTTATCTTAACCGTAACAAACGAAAGATCTGAGCCGTCAGACTTGATCGTCGAGTGGTCTGCGGCCAATGAGATCATCGACGCGGTATTGGTTGTCTTAACGACCTCCTCGGCCCATCTCTTACCATTCTTGTATGCGACGACCTTTAGCTCCCCTGGCTGATAAACAACGTCATCCCAACGTAGGCGGTACTCAAACGCGCCGCGTTTCTTACGCCCAAGCGATTTGCCATTGAGGAAAAGTTCAGCCTCATCTCCCGAAGTGTAAACGTGGACCGGCGTTACCTGGCCAACGCGATCAGGCCAATTCCAATGCGGCAGAATATGGACCATCGGCAGTTCGGGCCTCCAACGGGCCTGATAGATGTAAAAGCGGTCTTTCGGGAAACCGCATAGATCGACGATTCCAAAATAAGAGCTTCGCGACGGCACCTTGATATTACCGTTAGCCTTTAGCTCCGCAACGGCTTTTGCCTGTTCGTTCGGGTCCGAAAAGCTCAATAGTGTCTTGGAATCTGTATCGTACGGAGTTGGCTCGCCTAGATAATCAAATCCTGTCCAAACGAACTCTCCGGCGACTGCCGGTGTTTTATCCTGTCCCGCAAATTCGGCATCCGGAGGCGTTGCCCATCGTGGAGCATAAAGGTCGTAAGAACTAACCTGGAAATCGAAGAATCCTTTGGCCTTGTCATCCGATACGGGGAAGTAGTATTCGCCGCGCGAACTGACTGTCGATGCCGTTTCCGTCGCCCAAACCGGTTCATTTGGGTTGTCGGCATGAAATTTCGGGTAGAGCTGCGGTTTGTAGTTAAATCCAAAAACGTCGACCGTTTTTTGAAAGCCGTTGGTCGACGAATCCCCGCCAT
Source organism: Pyrinomonadales bacterium (assembly GCA_038245555.1). Lineage (GTDB taxonomy): Bacteria > Acidobacteriota > Blastocatellia > Pyrinomonadales > Pyrinomonadaceae > OLB17. Next base: position 38,010 of record JBBRSH010000002.1, read on the forward strand.
TTGCCGCGGCGGTCACAAGTCGAGTCGAGTCTTCTTCATGAACTATCTTCCGGAGCATCTCCGCGACGGGATGGCCCTCGGGACGCTGTTCGCGGATCTCGTTGCCGATGCTCCACGCTATGACGGACGGGTGATTGCGGTCGCGGCGGATGAACGCACGCATGTCCTTTTCATGCCAGTCCTTAAAGAGCGTTGCGTAATCGTTCTTCTTTTTTGCACCGGTCCAAGCATCAAACGCCTCGTCGAGAATTAGAATTCCCATCCGGTCAGCAAGATCGAGCAACTCTGGAGATGGCGGATTGTGGCTTGTCCGAATGGCATTGACGCCCATTTCTTTGAGAATCTCGATCTGCCGCTCCAATGCGCGGACATTGACCGCTGTTCCCAAAGCTCCCAGATCGTGGTGGTCGCAGACACCCTTGACGTAAACGTGTTCTCCGTTTACAAGGAGGCCTTTGTCCGTTTCGAATGTGATCGTCCGAATGCCGAAATTTGTTTCGAACGTATCAACGATCTTGCCATTTTGCTGGACCTCAGTGACAGCGACATAGAGATTAGGCGAGCCCGGACTCCAACGATCCGGCTTTTGAACGTTTATGACAGACTCGGTCGTTTTGCTTGCATGCGGAGCCAGATCGACGACTGTCCAGGCCGAGCTTGCGGCGGGCGACGGCGTTCGTTTTTCGCCGGACAGCTTGTAAACAGATGTCTTAACCTTAACGCTGACAGGCACTGCGAAATCGTCGTCTATCGCGGCCCTAATAATGACTTTTGCTAAATCCTTGCTCACCTCGGGCGTCGTTACATAGGTACCATTATGACCAACGTGGATCGTTCCGGTCCTGACTATCCAGACATTACGGTAAATACCCGCTCCTGGATACCAACGCGAAGATTCCGGCGGGTTGGCGAGCCTGACGGCCAAAATATTTTCCTTTCCGTGTTCAAGATACGGCGTTAGATCAAGTCGAAAAGAAGCGTACCCATATGGCCAGCCCCCGACAAATTTACCATTCAGCCAAACAACCGCATGCGACATCGCACCGTCAAAATCGATATAGGTTTGCCCGCCCCGGTCGCTAACCGGCACGCTAAAATGCTTGCGATACCATCCGATGCCGGCCCACGGACGTTTGCCCGTCTCGCCCGGCAGTTCCTGTTGAAAATCCCCTTCGATGCCCCAGTCATGCGGCAGATTTAGCTGCCGCCAGGAAGAATCATCGAAATTGGCCCGCGTGTAAGAAACATCGTCACCGACATTTCCCGCCGGACGCGGCGGTTTCGGCCCATCGATCACATATTCGTTCCCCGTCGCACCGACCCAGTCCTTGACCTTGTCCCAGGATAGATTATTCTCGCTATCCGCCGGGTCTTCTTTCGTAAATTTCCACCCATCATTGAAGGACTGACGGCCTGAATTCGCGTTCTGACCGAATGACAGTGACGCAAAGGTCAAAATAGCCGCGAAGGTGAAAAACGTTATGCGCTCCAACGAACCGCCTATCATCCAGATATCTTTCATATCGACCCTCAATGAACTAATGTTTCCGGCGGCCCGAAGTAGCTGGTCGGCAATTCGCCGGTACTAAAAACGATCTTATCGATCACGACTCCCGTCTCAACGGCGAACAGCCGCAAAATATGAGCTCCCTTTTCCAAATGCAACCTACTCGTTGTTCCGGCAGTCGTCTCATTCAAAATATTGACTGCCCATTTTGCCGAAGACACCTCGGTGTCCTTATCAACTGTAAGGACTTGTGGCTGGCCGCCGTCAATGGAAAATGCCACACGCAAACCAGTGCCGGTGAACATTGGTTGTGTCGGCAAGAAATACAACTGCGCGGTAAAGTCGCCCGCTGTTGCAACGTTGAACTTGTACGTCAAGCTCGGCGATCCTGTCAGCAGATCGGCGAACGTTTGCGCCGTAGTCGGAAAGACCGAGACAGAATCTCCGGTCTTACCCAGACCCCGAATTATCTGCCAGCTAAACCCGTCGCCTGCAGTTTTGCTTGCAAAATGTTCAGCCTCAATAGAGATCATGGCAGCCGATGGTTCGGGACGAAAATTATCGACGAGTACCTTTCTTTCCTCGATCTTAGAAAGGTCAAATTCCGAGGGTGATATTTTTGGAGCTACCGTCCGCATGCTCGTCCATTGACCAGGTGTCATTTCGGGTGACATTATGTGCCGCCATTTGCCATTAGCCAAAGTGTCATTAAAGTAGTGGGCATCTGCCGCGATCGCTCTGTCAGCAGCAGCGGAACGCTCCGCCCAGTTCATGGAATCGCCGTTACCCACTGCGAAGTGACGTGCGGCGAGTTCAGCACCGAAGAATCGCTCGTTTGCGAGAGCTGCCGAGCGGACCGGATAAAGGACCAGCTCGTAAAACGCATCCTTTTTCTCTGACGAGATCTTGGCATAAACATCTTCGGCCCGTTTTCGCAGACTTGCGTAGTCCCGAAGTCTTTCAAGCGTCTCGTCCTCCGTGAGATCGCTTTTACGCGGTTTCTCGCCGGGTATATACCATTGCAAATGTTCAGGCTTTCGTTGAAAACCGAGCCGGTAATACTTGTCCATTATCTTGGCGATTTCAACAGCGTCTTTGTCACCAAATTCGCGGCTTTCCCAAGTTTTCAGGTATTGGTCGACATCTCCGACGTTCCATCTATTGGCGTCGTACGCCATCTGCATGAAAAATTCGATGCCGATCTCGGCGGGTTTGAGGTCGCCAACGTTGAGAATCCAGAGGTTACGCATGCCGTTCGCGTAGGCCTTGGACATTTCCTCAAAGACCAGCGCGGGCGGGGTGGAATTCAACCACAGATATGAGAGTGGTCGGCCAAGGTACGAGATGTGGTAATAGACGCCAAAACCGCCCTTCCGCTTTTGCTCTTCGGCGTTTGGGAACTGACGGATATAGCCGAAATTATCGTCAGGAAAGACAATGGTCACATCATCCGGGACATTTAAACCCGCCCGATAATCCGCCAGCACCTCTTTGTACGGGCAAAAGATCTGCGGTACTTTTTCCGCATCCGAATTTACATATTTGCTCAAAAGTCCACGCTGCACGGAAAAGATCTTCTCCAGCAGTGGGATGCGCTCGGCCTGCGTTTTTGGACCCTGGATCGCGCTGTCGTGGATGCCGCGCATTCCGATCGTGTAGATATTTTCGAACTTGCCGTTCTCTTTGACACGCTGCTCCCAATAGTCCGTGACACCCGCCGGATTCGTCACAAAATTGAATTCTTCCGGCTTTGCTTTCCATTCGCCGACGTTGTTTCGCAGCATCGGTTCCGCATGCGACGATCCCATAACGATCGCGTAATCGTCCGCAACCTGACGGTTTGCCGGGTTTGCGTTGAATGGCGTCGACACATCATGCATAGCGGGCCAGAGTGTGTTCGCCTTTAGGCGGAGCAGTAATTCGCAAACCCGCGCATATGTTTTTGGTCCGATATTGCCCGTTTCCGGCTCCAACGTCTTCGCCGCCCAAGGCTGTAGGCCCCAGTCTTCGTCATTTAGGAAAATGCCGCGATATTTGACCGAAGGCTCGCTAGACGTATATTTTCCCCGAGAAATAACGACGCGGTCACGTTTATCGGGAGCCACATCGGCCCACCAAACCCACGGCGAAACACCGATTCGCTGCGATAACTCGTAAACCCCGAAAGCGGTCCCACGACCGTCGCTGCCGGCAATTATCATAGCGTTTTCGACACCGGGAAAGGGCTTAGGAATCGTTTCGATCTGAAAACTCTCCCATTTGTTTTTGATCCTGGAAATATCTATCTTGCCGCGTTTAACCAGATCGTCGATCACCGAGCTTTTGCCTAGTGTGCCGATAATTACGATATTTTTTGATGGATCGTCGCGGGTGGTCCTTACCCTCGGTTTGATATTCGCGACCCGCTCGACATCCGTCGCAAGATCATTTGCGACGATCGATACGACTTTGAGATCATCCGCGGAGATCAATATATCGGCGGCTTGCTTTCCGTAGACTAATTTGAAATCGCCAGGCTGATACTTCGCCTTGAGCTCAATTGCTTGAGCGGGAACTGTGATCGATAAGCAAAAAATCATCGAAAGACCTAATAACAAAGGCCCGACCAACCACCGGATTTTTGTTTTCGATCTATTCAAGGTGTTTTGGCCGGTTTCGGTTTTTTGTCTTCAGTTCCTGTGCCTTCGTCGATGTCCGGCGAGGCTGACTTGATTCGCTTATATTCGAGATCGCTATTGTCCTCGGGCAATTTAGGGCCTGTATAGACCACGGCCAGATCGGCGATGGCGGTCGTTTTGTCGCTGCCAAAACCCGAAAGCGAAATAAATTTAATGAATTTGGCCGCGACCGTTTGGCCGAGATCGATCTTTTGCGGATCGAACGTGGAGGCAAGTGTTCCGCGTTTGAGGTCACGCCACGTCACGCCGTCGTCACTGATCTGGAGGGCATATTCTCGTACATCACCCTCGTGCTCCCGATGGTTTTGCCGGGGCATGATGACAATGCCGGAGAACTGGACCGCGTTTGGAAACGTGATCGTGAGTTCCTGATCCTTTCGCGCAGCGTCCTTTTGATCGCCAGCGGTCCAAAACGTATTCGGGTCGCCGTCGATGGCAGTCGCTGCGTCGCCAGTTGCGATCGCCTTGGCACCCAGACGCCGCATTATCCGTGTCGAGAAGAATAATTCGCGAAAATTATCGGCTGTAACGGCGGTCTTCGGTTCGAATTTGCCGCTTGCCATGTATTTCAAAACGGATTCGCGAAGCTGCCGGACGACGATGCGTTTATCGAGGTCGTTTTCGAGATCCGCCGAGCTAACAAGCAATTTTCCGCGTCCCACTTTTGCCTCGAAAACTAAACCGAGCTTGTAGTTTCGGTTCCAGTCGTCGATCGGTTGGACGATAGGCTGCAGACCTTTTGGCAGCCGGTCGAGATTGACTGCGCGGGCATTCTTGACGATCTCAGTCCATTGCCAATCAAAATATCCATCCGTTGGAAATTCGGCGAGGGCAGGATGCTTTTTGTCGACCCACAGACCAAACATTCGGCCCCAAGCAGGATTCATTAGTCGATTCCAAAATACGGGGACGGTATCGAGCGGCGGGCTTGTCCAGTCGAGATCGGCCTTTCGCGGCATATACAGGACCTTGCCGCCTTTATTGAGAGCGGCTTCGGCCTCGCCCCAGTCATGGGTGATCACGATGTCCGACAAACTTAAGTTTGTCGGACGTGCCGGATAGACCCAAAAATTCCAATCGTTCTCGATCGTTTTTCCCGCGATACCGATGACCAATTTGTACGCTCTTGGTCCTCCAAGTTTTGAAAGATCGGCCGTGATCTTTCCGAGTGAAATATTCTTGCCGATCGGAATGGTGCGCTTCTCAAAAGCGCCGCCCGCGACCTTTTCGCCTTTGTCGTTGACGATCTTCCAATAAACCGCTGCATTTTCGATGGGCCTTTCGCCAAAATGGGCGATCTCGGCGTCGACTGAGAATGCGTCGGCATTGGTATAGACCCGTTTGCTTAGGCGTGCAAGCGGGACCGTTTCGCTGTTGAATCGGCGAAATTCCTTCGCGGTCACATAGCCTTTTTCTTCCCAAAACGCGTCGAGCAATCCGACCAAGGCCGTGCCTTGGCCAAGATAGTCGTGCAGGTCAAGCAACTGGTAACCGCTCATGCCAGGTGTCCGAAGGTTTGCCTCGATCTCCTCCCTGTAACACTCCAGTTGATAGCGACCGGAGGCGTAGGCAAAATCCTTGTTCTTCGCCAGCATTCCGTGTGCGGCGAGAGAATCGCGAAATATCTCGTAATTCCCGGGCCGCATATAACCGGTGAATTTCTTGATGATGTCGAAATCCGGGTACGCGTCCCACTGGCCGAGCTCGTGCGAAAGTACAGGGACATTTATGTCATCAAGCGATTTCCTGTAATCCAGTCCAAACCAGGCAGAGTTCCCACGCAGCATTTTCTGCCCGACACGCTGCATCGTAATGAAATCCGTGCCTTCGGCGAGGCCGGGAACTTCGCGTTCGGTGTGGCCGGTTCCGTTGTTGTAGAGACGTCGCGGATCGGCCACGCGATAATGGGCGATCCATTTGTCGAGCGACTCCTTCCAGCGGCCTTTCGGCTCATTGCTCGGACTGAGCATTAGGTACGACGGATGATTGCCGTAAGCCCGGATCATTGCATCCGTTTCCTCATACAGCATTTTTTCAAGAGGCGTTCCGGGGCTGATCTCGTTCCATGTGCCCGGCTCAGGCTGCAGATACATGCCGAGTTCATCAGCGGCCTGAAACGCGGCTTCAGGCGGACAGAACGAGTGAAAGCGAATGTGGTTGATTCCCCAATCTTTGTTGATCTTCAGGATCTTTCGCCAATAAGCAATATCGGTTGGGGGATAACCCGTTAAAGGGAAATCGCCACCATGGTGAGTGCCGCGAAAATAAACCTCGCGGCCGTTAATCATAAACTTCTTACCCTCAGCCTTGAGATTCACAAAGCCGAAGGTCAGGATCCGCGAATTGCTCCCGTTTTCCCCCGATAATCTAAGGTTTATTTTTTGAAGTTCCGGTTGAAATTCATCCCAGGTCTTGGTGTTCGGAGGGAACTGAACCTTTATCTCAGCATAGCCGCCTGCCGCGGCCCAACTGATCGGAACCGAACTGTCATTTGCTGTCAGATCACCTGTGCCGGCTTTGCCAGAAGCATTTCCGATCTTTATCTTAACGATCGCGATCTTGTTCGGAACGTCCGGATAGACCTGAGCGTCCTGGATCCACACGGGGCTTGTTGCGTTAAGTTCGACCTTGCCAACGATGCCGTTCCAGCTCATTCCCAGTGAATCCGACACGCTGTGAGCGTCAAGCCGGTACGGCAGGATCATGCTGTTATCAATTCTAATGCTCAGTCGGTGCTTGCCCGGAGCAATGGTGCCGAGATCAAATTCATGCGGTGCAACGAGGCTGCGTGCGGAGCCGACCCGTTTATCGTCCAGCCAAACGGTCGATTCCCAGTGAGGCCGTTCGAGAACCAGAGTAACGTGTTTCGCACTCCAATCGACCGGAATGTCGATATCGCGCTGATACCACGCCGCACCGATATAGTGCCGCGGCGGCTGAGACAGAAATGGGACCTTTGTATTTCCCGGTTTTGTATCGTTTTTGTAGTCTTCGCGTTCGTACCAAAAATGGTCGTACAGCGAGAGGACCCATGGCGTTTTTGTACTGATCTCATCCCCGTAATTTTGTGCCTGGAGCACTCCGGGAAGTGTGATCCTGTCTTTCAACAATTGGTTGAACCAATTTTCCCGAACTCCGCTGTCGCTGCGATCGAGTGAAAACTGCCATTCTCCCGCCAGACCGATCGTTTGTGAAGCCTGCGCGTGCGCGGAGATCACGAAACAAATGCCCGCAAGCAACAAAACGATCAGGCTCTGTGAGCGACCTTTTTTAACTGACATACTAATAACGACACTCCAAAATTACGTTTGCCAATAAGCCGTACATTGCTGAAGAAATACGGGCATTTTTGTCGAAAGCGTCGACGAATGCTTGTAGTTTCGTGTGAAATAATATAGAAAAAAGACTACAAGAATTTGTCAGGGATCTCTTTTTATTATTGGTACGTGAACAACCACCGTTGTTCCGAAACAAAATAATCGGTGAGACTATAATAAACCAGTTAAGCGGTTTTCTGATAAGCTATCTCCGTCAAATCCGATTTTTGTCTAAATATTTTTGCCGCGGGGCCGGTTCGAGACGATAAAAAATTTATGACGATCGAAAGGCGTGAGTTTTTGAAATCCATAACCGTTGCGGGAGCCGCCGCGTTGATCGCTCCCCGGGCTATGTATGCCCAGTCACCCGAAGCCCGGATCGATATTCTGATAAAGGAACCGATCGGCATCGTCAACCCGAATATTTATAGTCATTTCGTCGAACATCTCGGTGGCGTGGTGTACGACGGAATATGGGTTGGCGAGAAATCGAAGATTCCGAATGTTGGCGGCATTCGCAAGGCATTGGTGGACAGCCTGGCAAAGATCAAACCGGGTGTCATCCGGTATCCGGGTGGTTGTTTCGCTGACCAATACGATTGGCGTGACGGCATCGGCCCACGTGATAAGCGGCCTTCCCGCGTAAATTTTTGGGCGGACACCAAATACAAAACGACGAAAGAATACGAGGCGCTCGAGGGCGGTCCTCAGAAATACGAGTCAAACTGGTTCGGCACCGATGATTTCATCAACCTTTGCAAACTGACCGGAGCAAAGCCATATCTTGCCGCCAATCTGCGAAGCCTTCCGGTGCGGGCTTATCTCGAATGGCTGGAATACTGCAATGCGCCCGCCGGCCTGACGACGCTTTCGAGCCAGCGTGCGGCTAATAACAGCAAGGATCCTTATAACGTCCAATTCTGGGGCATTGGCAACGAATCATGGGGATGTGGCGGCGATTTTCTTCCCGAAGAGTACGCTGAAGAATTTCGCAAATTCACCGCCTGGCAGCCAACCTATGGCGTCAAACTCCAGCTTGTTGGCTCGGGCCCGAATGGCGGCGATCTCGGATGGACACGGCGATTTTTTACAAAGCTGACCGAGAAAGGCACTGGCCAATTGAACAAACTCTACGGTTGGGCTCTTCATTATTATTGCGGCACGACCGGCAAGGGCGTTTCAAACGAGTACAACGAAAACGAGTGGTATGACCTACTCATGCGTTCCGATAGGATGGAAAGTTTGATACGTGACCATTGGACGGTGATGGGTGAAATAGACCGCGACCACCGCATCAAATTGATCGTCGACGAATGGGGCGCGTGGCACAACCAGGATGCGAATGTGCCTGCCGGATATCTATACGATTACGCTGCGACCTTGCGTGATGCCCTGATATCGGGCATCAATCTCGATACCTTCCAGCGGCATGCCGACAAGGTTGCGATGTCAAACCCGGCGCAGCTAATAAATACGATCCACTCGATCTTTCAGGCGCAAGAGGACAAGTTTGTCGAAACGGCCAATTATCATGTGTTTGAAATGTACATGCCCCATGCCGGCGCGACTGCCGTAAGGACCGAATTTGTTTCGCCGCAGGTCGGATTTGCGCGTTTTGACGCTCAGAGAAAGGAAATACCAACGAATTTCTGGGGCCTCAACGGATCGGCCTCGATAAATGGTAAGACCGTAACTTTGACGGCAGTAAACCCGTCTGTAAATGGGGCCCGCGAGACTGAGATAAACATCGGCGGTGCCACTATCATGGCTGCGGCGGCCCGCGTATTGTCGTCGACGGACATCCACGCGCGAAACAGCTTTGACAATCCACATGGACTCGTTCCGAGGAACGAACCGGTTACGGTCGGTGCCGGCGGTCGGCTCATTTACAAATTTGCTCCTGCATCGGTAACTCGGCTGACGCTGACGATTGCCTGAAGTCGGTATCACAGGTGTGCCGGCCACCCCGAAATAGTTTATGAAGAACAACTTTGTCTGGATCCTTCTGGTTTTTTCGATCGTTGTTACATCGCTTCCCCTTCGGGCACAGACAGATGCATCAACACCGTTGCATCTGTTACGACCGGATTATACGATCCCATATGGAATACCAAAGACCGAGGAAGTGATCGCGGTTTTGAACCGGGTTCACGGTTATTTGAATGGCGTGACGCCCTCCGGGTTTATCAATGAAAAGACCGGCGAGCCGGTTACCGACATCTCGAAGATCGACGCTAACACGATACTTGCACGCGGTGATTTTAGGATCGTTTCCTATGAATGGGGCGTCGCTTACGCCGGAATGCTGCTTGCAGCTGAATCTACCGGCGACGCGCGTTTTCGTGACTATGCGGAAAAGCGACTCGCGTTTATCGCGGATTCGGCGTCCGCTTTTAAGAGCAGCAGCACGCATTACTCCGATTGGGAAGCGCGGATGCCGCTCAGGAACCTGATCGCTCCGCGAGCTCTCGATGACACCGGTGCGATGACCACGGCCATGATCAAGGCCAAGCGTGGCGGCAGCAAGGCAAATCTGCAGCTGATAATTGACACCGGCATCGATCACATCATGAATAAGCAGTACCGGCTCGGAGACGGCACCCTGGCCCGCAACCGACCGCAGCCAAACACTCTCTGGCTCGACGACATGTTCATGGGCGTTCCGGCGATCGCTCAAATGGGCAAACTCACCGGAGACAAGAAATATTACGACGAGGCCGCAAAACAGGTGCTTAGTTTTGCCGCAAAGATGTTCAATAAGGATCACGGCATTTACATGCACGGGTGGGTCGAAGGGATGACGGAGCATCCCGAGTTTCATTGGGCACGAGCGAATGCATGGGCATTTATGGCCGTTGCGGAGGTGCTCGACGTACTTCCTGAAAATCACCCGTTAAGGCCCAAAATAATCGAATTGTTCAAAGCTCATGCAAAGGGACTCGCATCCTATCAATCCGGTTTCGGCCTCTGGCACCAGCTGCTCGACCGCGAAGATTCATATTTGGAGACATCAGCTACGGCGATCTATACCTATGCTTATGCCCGTGGGATCAATCGCGGCTGGCTCGACGCGAAGGCATACGCTCCAATGACTCTACTCGCCTGGAACGCCGTCACGACCAAGGTCAACGCAAAAGGCCAGGTCGAGGGAACTTGTGTCGGCACAGGCATGGCATTCGATCCCGCGTTTTACTATTACCGGCCGACCAGTCCATTTGCCGCCCACGGTTACGGACCGGTTTTGCTTGCCGGGGCCGAGGTGCTCAGCCTGCTGAAGAACAAGAAGTTTGAGATAAACGACAGCTCCGTTCAGGTTTTGGATAAATGATCCGCAAAGCGTTCTTAATGTCGGTAAACGCGGACGCGCATGAGGAATACGAGCGTCGCCATCGTCCGATTTGGGAAGACCTCGAAGCTGTATTGAAACATCACGGTGTTTCAAATTATTCGATTTTCCTGGACGCTGGCACAAATCAGCTTTTCGCCTACGCCGAGATCGAATCCAAGGATCTTTGGACCCAAATCGCAAATACTGATGAATGCAAAAGTTGGTGGGCTTTTATGAAGGACATTATGCCGTCGAACGCCGACAATAGCCCTGTCTCATCCGAACTCCGGGAGGTCTTTCACCTCGACTAAATAATATGAAAAGTCCGAAGCCCGTTCTCATCTCAATTCTGGTATTGATAGCGTTTTCACTCATGGGCATTCCCACACGGGCGGCGGTCGATACGATGCAGAAGGATTTCGCAACGCCGCCGGCCGACGCGCGGATAATGATGCGTTGGTGGTGGTTCGGGCCGTCGGTTACAAAGACCGAGATCGAGCGAGAACTTCGCGTAATGAAAGAGGGCGGCATCGGCGGTGTTGAGGTTCAGCCTGTTTATCCGCTGCTCCCGGACGATGAGAAGAACGGCATCAAGAATCTGCCATATTTATCGGATGAGTTTATCGACATGCTCAAATTTGCCTCCGTCAAGGCAAGAGAATTGGGGATGAGGTTCGACCTTACATTGGGCAGCGGCTGGTCGTTTGGCGGTGCAAAAACTCCTATTACGGAAGCCGCTGGACAATTGCGTTTTGAACGAGTCAAGGTCGAAGCCGGGACAAAACGCGTGCAGGTTCCATCGATGATCCCGGCCGAAAAACTGGTTGCTGTTTTTCTCGCAAAACCGAATGCCTCGACAGTCAGATCAGAAGACGTAAAGGAATTGACCGACATCGGCGAAGACAACGTACTGCTTCCGGCAACCGTTGACAGCGGTTCGGAAGTCTACTTTTTCATCTCAGGCAAAAGCGGCATGCAGGTTAAGCGGCCCGCATTTGGAGCAGAGGGCTACGTTCTCAATCATCTCGATAAACCGTCGGTCGACAGCTATCTAAAAAATACGGGCGACCGTCTCTTTCAGGCGTTCGACAAAACGACGATCCCCTACTCGGTCTTCTGCGACAGCCTTGAGGTCTACAACCAGGACTGGACGGACGATATGATGACCGAGTTCAAACGCCGCCGCGGTTACGATCTAAAACCGTATCTGCCCGCTTTGGTGATGGACATGGGGCCTAAAACAGCCGAGGTTCGATACGATTGGGGTCGCACGATCACCGAGCTTTTCAACGACAACTTCATGATCCCGATGCAGGCCTGGTCGAAGAAAAACGGGACGAAATTCCGTATTCAGGGCTACGGCTTGCCGCCGGCTTCGATCTCGAGCAATCAATGGGCGGATATTTCGGACGGTGAAGGAGCTCAATGGAAAGTCGTCCGTGCCGCCCGCTGGGCATCCTCGGCGAATCATATTTACGGTCGCAACATAACGTCGTCGGAGACATGGACTTGGCTCCATTCACCCGTTTTCAGGGCGACGCCGCTCGACATTAAGGCCGAGGCAGACATTCATTTCCTGCAGGGGATCAATCAACTTATCGGCCATGGCTGGGCGTACACGCCGCCGCAGGTCGAGTATCCGGGCTGGCGTTTCTACGCGGCGGGCATCTACGACGAGAAAAATCCGTGGTATATCGTCATGCCCGACCTCGCGGCTTATTTGCAGCGAATGAGCTATGTGATGCGACAGGGCACACCGCAGAACGATGTCGCTCTTTACCTGCCGAACGCCGACGCCTACTCACACATGACGGCGGGCAAGGTCCATCTGATCGACATGGAACGTGAACTTGTGGGCGATAAGATCATGCCCGCGATTTTCGAAGCCGGCTACAATCTCGATTTCTTTGACGACGAAATGCTCCGGACTGTCGGAAAGACGGAGAAGGGCAACCTGGTGCTCGGAGCGAGCAAGCACCGCGTCGTCGTTCTGCCCGGAATTGAGCGAATGCCGCTTGTATCCCTACGAAAGCTCGATGCGTTTGTAAAAGATGGCGGTATTTTGATCGCCACTCGGAGGATGCCCACGACCGCTCCGGGCCTCAAGGTAACCGACGCCGAACAGGCGGAGTTTAAGGCAACCGCAACTCGACTATTCGGCGGCACGAACGCATCGGTAAAGGTTGTCGAAAAGGACGACGACATCGGAGCAGCGATCAAAGCCTTGCTGAAACCCGATGCCGATATCTCACCGTCAGCCAAAGACTTTGGCGTAGTCCACCGACAAACTACCGACTCGGACATCTACTTTGTCGCCAATACGTCCAATCAAAAGCGGAATGTTCAGGTGACATTTCGCGCAGGCGACAACCCCGAGGTCTGGGATGCGATGAACGGAAAGGCTTCGGCGGCGGATGTCAGTGGCCAGACGGCGGACACAACGACGGTCGTTCTCAATTTTGAGCCATATCAGTCGCACGTAGTTGTATTTTCAAAGAGCAAGTCCGCTTTGCCAAAAGCGGACAATCATTTTGATTCGGTCTCGTCGATCGACATCAGTCCCGACTGGCGTGTCGCGTTCGGAAAAGAGTCGCCGGTCGCCATGAAGCAGCTTCATTCTTGGGCGGATGACGAGGCAACCCGTTATTTCTCCGGCACGGCCGCCTACGAACGATCGTTCGAACTTCCGAACAATTTTTCTAACGCCACCGGCTCGGTCTTACTCGATTTTGGCGAAGGCATGGCCATTGAAAACACAGGCAGCCGTAACGGCATGCAAACCTGGTATGATCCGCCGATCCGCGAGGCGGCGAACATCTTCATCAATGGCCAAAGGGCCGGTTCGCTGTGGTGCCCGCCATACAAACTCGACATCACCAAACTCCTGAAGCCTGGCTCTAACAATATTCGCGTGGATGTCGCAAACACCGCTCTAAACTACATGGCCGGACGTAAATTACCGGACTACAAACTCCTGAATTTACGATACGGCGAACGGTTTCAAGCTCAGGATATGGACAAGATCCAAGTGCTGCCGTCCGGCATCATCGGGAGCGTCAAGCTCGTCACCGTCCGATAGGATCAAAACGGCTCGACCAAATAAAGGTCACGTCCGGCTCGTTCGACGATCAGCGTGTCGGGATCGTTTTCGTAATTCTCGAGTCGGAATTCGTTCGGGTCCAGGTAACCCAAATTGACCTTTCGGCACGTTGCTTCGTCTATCCGCGACGCGAGCGTGATCGCATATTTTGGAACTATCTTGCCATACTCGTCCGTCCTTCCGGCGTAGGCGACGTGGGCCAGGTGGGCGGCAACGCAGAGATTATCCCGCAGATCGATCGATTCGGACACCAACTTTTTTATGCGGTTGATCTCGCCGTATCCGTAACGTTCGATCCGTGCCCCATGCGTATTTGAGAAGCAGTAGAGTTGGGGCGCGAAAATAATAAGCTCGCCGCCGGCCTCGATTATTCCGCCAAGCTTATAGCTCGCCTTTCCGCCAACCCAAAGCTCATCGTAATGCTCATCCAGTAGGGCGACGACGCGTCCGTAACGCCGGCCGGTATATTTTATGTGGACATTTGCGCTGATCGCAGCCGCTTTGCGGAGACTTTTGCTGGCGTCACCGGCGAAAAGAGCGCAGGACCGGAGACGGTTGTCGCCTTCACGAACCACCACGCTCGTAAAGCAGATCACGTTTGCCGACACAAATTCCGCCGCCGCCTCGATCAGGTTTCGCGTCGGCGTTTCGATACGACCGATCGTGTTTTCGATGCCGGCGAGGGCTCCGAGCCAGTGCGTCGTATTTGTCAATTCCCGACCTGAGACGCCCGGGAAAAAATACTTGGCTCCGCCCGCAAACCCGGCAACCTCATGCGGCACCGTCGCGCCAAAGATCAATACATGATCGTAGTTGCCGGGAGTTAAAAGCCTGTTTATTCGGATTGGTATAGCTTCTGAAAAAATGCCGCCAGTGATCTCTGCGACTCGCCCGACGGTCAGCTCGCCGATCTGGACCAATTCGGTCTCATCGTTCCAGCGATGATCAAACACCTGCCCGAGGCCCGGGATGCTCTCGCCATCACCCAAACCGAGCTTCGTTTGTTTTTCGGCGGCGGTCATCGGGACATGCGTTCCCTGAGCGATGAGAGCGTCCAGCTTTGCGACCTTTTTCTTCGCGAGGATCTCAGCCGCGAACGGAAACAGTAGATCGGTATTGTCGTCGCGGGTCTTATCCGGAACTATTGCCAGCACCTTTTCACCCGGACCGATCTCTGACAGCGCGTCCTCAACGATTTTGCGCAGATCGGCCGGAGAAAGGTCGGCATCAGGCGAACCAGAACCGGTCACCTTTCCTTCCGCCAATGAGACTGCTTCATTCATTTATTTTTATCTTATCAGTTTCGGGGGCTCTCAAACGCGAATCGCAGAGCCGGATAAAGTCTGCGGTAGGTGTCGAACTGACTGTCCAACAATGCCGCCGACACCTCGTTACGCTCAACCGTTTCGCGGACGCTTATTGTCTGTTCACATGCAGCATCGATGGTCGGCCACGCACCTACTCCGACTCCGGCAAGGATCGCAGCCCCGAAGGCCGCACCTTCTTCGGCCTCTAGCAATTCGACCGATTGTCCATAGATATCCGCCTGGATCTGCCGCCACAATTTCGACTTCGCACCACCGCCGCCGAGGCGGATATTGTTGATCGGAAGCCGCAATTCGCGAAAGATATCGAGACTTTCCCTGAGACTGAACGCGACGCCCTCTAAAACGGCCCGAACGGCGTGGCCACGGGTATGACTCGCCGTAAATCCCACAAAAGCGGCACGCGCGTCAGGATCGAGGTGAGGCGTCCGCTCGCCCATTAGATAGGGGAGCCAAATCAACCCGTCAGAACCGGGTGCAACCTTTTCCGCCGCCGCAGTCAGTTCATCGTAGCTGGCGTCGGCCGCAAAGTTCTCGCGAAACCATTTGAGCGAAAGCCCCGCACCCTGCGTTACGCCCGTCATATGCCAGCGGCCCGGGATCGCGTGACAGAGTGTGTGTGTGCGGCCGCGAAGGTCGAGCGTCGGCTGATCCGTGACAACAAATACCACGCCCGAAGTGCCGATGGTGACGCTCGCTGTTCCGGGTTGAACGGTCCCTGTCCCGATCGCTCCGGCCGCGTTATCACCGGCACCGGCGACTATTTTCGTACCCGGCAGTAGCCCCGTTTCGGCTGCTCCGCTAGCCGAGACGGTGCCGGTAACCTCGATCGATTCATAGACTCTCGGGAAAAGCGAGGCATCTAGCTCAAATGCGTCAAACATCTCCGTCGACCACTTGCGGTTTCGGACATCAAATAACAGTGTCCCTGATGAATCGGCGACATCGCTCGCCCGGTCACCCGACAGACGAAATCGGACATAGTCCTTGGGCAGCAATATCGACTGGACCCGACGCCATATCTCCGGCTCATTCTCACGCAGCCACAAGATCTTCGGCAGCGTAAAACCAGTCACCGCCGGATTGCAAACTAGTTCGATCAACCGCTCGGCGCCGATCTTTTCGGTAATTTCACGACATTGCTTTTCCGTACGTTGATCGCACCACAACAGCGCCGGTCGCAATACGCTGCCCTGCTCATCCAAAAAGACCGAGCCGTGCATTTGTCCCGACAATCCGACGGCACCGATGTCCTCGGCCCGAACATTATCGGTTGCCAAAACCGCGCGGATCGCCGCAACCGATGCCCGCCACCAGTCATTCGGGTCCTGCTCCGCCCATCCCGGATGCGGCGATGCAAAAGGCACGTGTTCGACCGTTTCCGAGGCCAGTATGGCGCCCCGTTCGTCGATCACGATCGCCCGCGAACCGCCCGTTCCGATATCCACTCCCAAGAAATTCATGCCGCTTAGATTACCTGACTCTCACTAAAATATCGACGAGCGAAACTGACCACTGTCCGTTGGCAACCGACCACTGCCTCGAAATGCTCGCCTATCTTGCGAATGTGTAACGGTTATCCCTCTGAAAACACGGGGCTTAAGCCCAAAAAATCGTTCCACTTAGGAAATTTCTTCCCGCCCTTAAGTGGAACGGTCCGATCGTCTCATCGCCCCCTCCCAAGTGAGACGGCTTAAACTGCCTGTTATGAGTAGTTTAACCACCAAAATCGCCTCACATACGATTTCATCCAGATTAGTAAGACGCTCCCAATTCATCATTCATCATTCTGCATTCATTATTCGATATGTGTGCGTTCTGTAATACAAAAATGCTACAAACTATGCCGAACGTAATATCGCAAAAATCCGTTTTTTTGCGTAAGTTCTGCAAACAAACTGTTTAGGCCGAACTGTCCCACTGTCCCAACTGTCCCCGCGTCCCGCTGTCCCAAACGGTCCCAACTCACCGTGTAAATCTATTTCAGGACCAGACATCAAGCCCCCCGACTTTTGTGTAGGAGGGATGGCAGCCGTTTTGGGCTGACGGCGTGGTAGATCATTCATCATTCTGCATTCTGCATTCTGACTTCATCATTGCTGCAGCTCCAGACTGTTAAGAGATGTCAAAGATCATCCGACCGCCGCACGGAACCGCCAACCGCTACCTAAGTTCCATTCTACCACGCGTGTCAAGAACGCAGATATCTTGCATAAATGCAACATCGCTTCGCGTGGCTTGAATTTGCCGCAGTGCTGTGCGGAATGATTTAGCCTTTGCCGAACGGCCCTAACTAAAGACCTTTGGGCAGGCTCTGCCTGCACCCGAATGCCTCACCAAAATAACTAAAAGTGTCGCAACTTTGCCTTTTTGCGTAATAATCAAGGTCAGGCCAATGACCTTGCGATTCTTTTCTGGCCCGGTGGGTTCGGGATGATTTAGAATTCGAATCCCCAACGTGGTCGTTACCCGGCCTAGGCGCGGACGCCCGCGTTTACACTTGGGCTACGGACACTTATTTACGCCAAAATATGGAGGCCGTTCTCGTGTGGATGGTTGGCAAATACACGCTGAAAGACTTTGGTATAATGATTCGGACTATTTCAGGAGCTAAAATTTTCTATGGATGACATATACACGCCGGGGGCGGAGGATAGGTTTACTTTTGGGCTTTGGACGGTGGGCAATCGGGGGCGCGATCCGTTTGGGGACGCGGTGCGGGAGACGTTGACGCCGGTCAAGGCTGTGGAGATGCTGGCGGAGGTCGGGGCGTATGGCGTCAACTTTCACGACAACGACCTGGTGCCGATCGATGCCTCGGCCGCCGAACGCGACCGGATAGTCCAAGAGTTCAAACAAGCTTGCGGCGACAACAATATCAAGGTGCCGATGGCGACTGTAAATCTGTTTTACGATCCGGTTTTTCGCGACGGTGCATTTAGTGCAAACGACGCCAAAGTGAGGGCATATTCTGTCCAGAAAACCATGCGGGCAATGGATCTCGGAGCTGAATTTGATGCCGGGATATTTGTTCTGTGGGGCGGCCGCGAGGGTGTCGAGACCGACGCCTGCCGTCGTCCGGACGATGCGATCAAGCGGCTTCGCGAGGCATTGAATTATCTGTGCGAATACAACATCGCTCAGGGCTACGGCTATAAATTCGCGATGGAGGCAAAGCCGAACGAGCCACGGGCCGATATTTACATGCCGACGACGGCTGCGTATCTCGCCTTTATCGAAACGCTCGATCACAAGGAAATGGTCGGCGTTAATCCCGAGGTTGCACACGAACAGATGCCTGGTTTGAGCATGACTCACGCGGTGGCCCAGGCGTGGGAGTCCGGAAAACTGTTCCACATCGATCTGAACGACCAATATCCCGGCCGCTACGATCAGGACCTGAGATTCGGTTCGGTAAGCCCAAAGCAGATGTTCTGGATGGTCAAGTTTCTCGAAGATGTTGGCTACAGCGGAATGCGACACTTCGATGCTCACGCCTACCGGACGGAAGACTATGACGGCGTAAAGGATTTTGCCCGCGGCTGTATGCGGACCTATTTGATCCTCAAGGACAAGGCTCGCATCTGGAACGAACACGCCGGAATACAGGCGATCCTGGCTAATATCGAGGAAACGAACCGGAGTTCGGGGCTTGGCGATTTTGACAGTCTCCTGTCGCAGGAATTTGACCGCAAAGCACTTGCTTCGAAGGGTTTGCAGTACGAGAAACTCGATCAATTGACGATGGACGTCCTATTCGGAGTTGAATAAAACGTTGAGCTAACTGATTCATGGAATCGAACAAGCCAAGCGAACCGGGCTCCAATTGGGCTGGCAACTACCGCTACAAGGCCAAACACCTGTATCGGCCGCACACGGTCGGTGATGTCCAGGACCTTGTCAAAAAACTCGATAAGGTCAAAGCTGTGGGCTCGCGACATTGTTTTAATGACATTGCCGACAGCCCGTCAGCCCAAATATCAACCGAAAATCTCAATCAGGTCTCAATCGATGAAGACGCGATGACTGTGACCATTGGATCCGGTTTGCGGTATGGTCAGTTTTGCCCTGAGCTCGACGCACGGGGATACGCCCTTCACAACCTCGCTTCGCTCCCGCATATCTCGGTTGCGGGAGCCTGCGCGACCGCAACGCACGGCTCTGGTATCACCAATGGTAATTTGGGAACTGCGGTTTCTGGGATCGAATTTATTTCGGGAACGGGAGAATTGGTGACGCTGAACCGACGTGAAAACGACGATTTGCTCGGCGGAGCGATCGCGAATCTCGGAGCCTTTGGGGTCGTGACAAAAATAACGCTGGATATCGAAAAGACATACGCGGTCCGGCAGGACGTGTTTCAAAGCCTCGCGTTTGAGGAGCTTTCAAAGAATTTCGACGAGATCATGTCGAGCGGCTATAGCGTCAGCCTGTTTACCAACTGGCAGGATCAATCGATCGATCAGGTCTGGGTAAAACGCCGCATTGACGAAAGCACGAAGGACCTGCCGGGCGATCTTTTTGGCGCGAAAGCGGCGACCGATCACGTCATGCCGGTCTCCGGCAACTCGGGCGAAAACCGGACTGATCAGATGGGAATTCCGGGGCCATGGCACGAGCGGTTGCCGCATTTTAAGATGGGTTTTACGCCAAGCAGCGGCGACGAAATTCAATCCGAGTATTTTGTCCCGAAACAGAATGCGGTAGATGCGATCCTCGCTATTGAGAGACTACATGCTCAGATCGGCCCGATCCTACAGGTCTCCGAAATACGCACGATAGCTGCCGACGATCAATGGCTGAGCCCGTGTTACAAGCAGGACTCGGTCGCGTTTCATTTCACGTGGAAGCCGAATGCGGAAGCTGTCGGCAAGCTGCTGCCTGTGATCGAAGCCGAACTTGCACCGTACCAAGCCCGCCCGCATTGGGGCAAAGTGTTCACGACCTCTCCCACGGTTCTGCGGTCGCTGTACGAACGACTTTCCGATTTTATCGACCTCGCAAAAATGTACGATCCTGAAGGTAAGTTTCGGAATGCTTATATCGATAAATGTATTTTCGCCTCCACGTGTTCGTAGCCCACGGGTCTATAGCCAGCAAGTAAGTAACGGCAACGCTAGCGACGAAAACCCTTCTTGGCACGAGAGCGAGGGCCAAGGAGCTTCGTTTCCACCAGGTAGAATGGTCGGTAGGCTGGCCCTTACTTACGTGCGGGCTACGGACACACGGACGAGAAATCCGCGATGATCTTGTCCATTAGTTGATCCAGTTGTGTGTCCACAACCTGTCGGGCCGGATCGGCGTCATGCCATTCGATGATCTCTTCGATGCCCTGTGAAAATGAGATCGACGCCGAGAACTCGGGTACGAATTGTTTGATCTTCGAATTGTCAAAGATCATGCTGTGCATCTTGTCTCCGAGCAGATCGCAGCCCCATTCGTAGTCGTAATTGGCGATGACTTCCGATGGCACATGAACGATATCGGCGGTCGTTCCGGCGGCGTCTGCGGCAAGTTCGTAGATCTGGTTCCAACTCAACAGAGCGTCCGTCGTAATATGAAATGCCTCGCCGATCGTTTTTTGGTTGCCCAACAGCGGCACAAATCCACGAGCGAAATCGGCGTTATGCGTCAAAACCCAAAGTGATGTTCCGTCGCCGTGGACGATGATCTTTTTACCCTTTCGCATTCGGTCGATCGGCGTGTAACGCCCTTTCAAAGGGAAATTCGAACGGTCGTATGTGTGTGACGGGCGAACAATGGTAGCGGGAAAGTGCTCTTCTTGAAACGCACGCATCACGCGTTCTTCGCAGGCGATCTTGTCACGCGAATACTGCCAAAATGGATTTGAGAGTGGTGTTTCTTCGGTAATCGGCAGACTTTCCGGCGGCGTCTGATAGACCGAAGCCGAACTGATAAAAACATAATGTCCCGTCCGGCCGCGAAACAGATCGAGATCGGTCTCTATATGTTCCGGGTTGAACGCGATCCAATCTACAACCGCGTCAAACTCGTGTGTTCCTAAAGCAACTCGCGCGGAATCCAGGTCGCGAATATCCGCGTTGATGATCTGAACCGATTCGGGCACGGGCCTTGTGGATTCGCCACGATTCAGCAAGAACAGGTCGATGCCGCGTTCCACAGCGAGCGTTGAACACGCAGAGCTGATGACACCGGTCCCGCCAATAAACAAGACTTTCATATATTGCGAAAGCGACCTTTTATTTCTCGCGAATTTCGAGCGTCTTGCCCGTAACGGTAAATGTTCCCGACACGACACTTGTCGTCTTTGCGTCGGCACTTCCGGTAAATCCGGGCTGCTTTCCGCCGACGCTCACCAAAAAGTCACCGGGCTGAATTACGCGATTACCGCTGTTGTCGATAACGGACATTTGCCGCGCCTTTAGGTCGAACGTAACGGTGCGTTTCTCGCCGGGCTTCAGCGTCACTCGACTGACACCGGCAAGATTGCGGATCGGCACCGGCACGGTGGCCGAGGAATCGGTCACATATAGCTGAACCACTTCATCGCCTGTCACGGCTCCGGTGTTTTGGACGTCGACGGTGATCTGCATGTCAGCCCCGGCGGTGACGGTCTTGCTCAACCTCAAGTTGCTGTACGCAAACTTTGTGTAGCTCAAACCATAGCCAAAAGGGTAGAGCGGATCGCCGTTGAAATAACGGTAGGTCCGCCCTTCCATTTTGTAATCATCGAAAGCAGGCAGTTGATCGACCGACTTGTAAAAGGTCACTGGCAAACGCCCGCCGGGATTGTAGTCGCCAAAGAGCACATCGGCGATGGCGTTGCCGCCGAACTGGCCGGGATACCATGCATCGATAATTGCGGGGACGTTCTCGTTTTCCCAATTTATGCCAAGTGCGCTTCCGCCCATGAGCACCAGAATGACCGGTTTACCAAGAGCTTGAATGTCCTTAATTAGCTGCTCTTGGGGCTGAGGCAAGGCAATATCGGTTCGGTCACCGCCTTTGAATCCCGGAACGTTGACATCCATCTCTTCGCCTTCGATCGACGGCGTAAGGCCCATCACCATTACGACGGCGTCGGCTTGTTTTGCTTTTTCGATCGCGTCGTCTCGCAGCTTTGTTTGGTGGCTCGGTGGCATCCAGACGAGTTTTGCGGAGGCATATTGGTTGGCGTTTTCCTGATATTCGATGCGAATATCGTAACTTCGCCCACCTTCGAAATCGAAATCCTTGAGGACGTTTCGTGTACGGCGGTTCGTCACCTCCTCAATGTAGAGGTTACCGTCAACATAGATCCGCACCGGGCCGTTGCTTCTCCATCCAAGAGTGTATTTGCCGCTGTCACCCGCCGTTACCTTGCCCGTCCAGCGGACCGAGAAATTGTCTTCATTGACCCCTTTCGCCGGGCTCACCGATGCCCAGTTAAAATCGACCTGCGCGTCCGTCCTAACGAGAGCCGGTTCGCCCTTGAACTCGCGGTTATTGAAGTACTCAGCTTTGAGTCCGGCCGAGGATCCGTTCGAGAAAGCAGCGGCCTCAACCGGTTCAAAAATAACTCCCGTCGGAAGCATTCCCTCGGAGTACAAAACTCTAGTCCCGGGTAGCTTTCTTCTGATGCCATCGAGAGCGGTGAACGAAACTGAGGGCTGGCCGTTGTAATTGCCGAGCAGAACATCTTTGTCGTCGGCGTTCGGGCCGATGACGGCTATCGTTTTCAGCGTCTTCTTTAGTGGAAGAGTGTTGTCGGCATTTTTCAACAGCACGATCGACTCGCGAGCGGCCTTTAGCGAAAGCTCGTGATGCGCCGTGGTGTCGTTTTCCGAATACGGGATGCGTGCATATTTGACCATCGATGGCGGATCGAACATGCCGAGCTGGAACCGCGTTTTCATCAGGTGTTTGAGCGCCGTGTCTACCTCGGATTCCTTGATCAGGCCCTGTGTTACTGCATTAACAAGCGATTTGTACTCGCCGCCGCACGATAGATCTGTGCCGCCTCGAATACCGAGGACCGACGCTTTTTCGACCGTGTCGATATATTTGTGGCGAATATAGATGTCATCGATCGCTCCGCAATCAGACACGACGTGCCCCTTAAAACTCCATTCTTTGAATAGGATCTCGCTCAGCTTGTCGTTGGCGCATGCCGGCTGGCCGTCGAGGCGGTTGTACGCACACATGATGGCTCCCACTTTTGCCTCGGTAACGATTTGGCGAAAAGCGGCCAGATATGTGTCGCGGAGGTCGCGTTCGCTCACCACGGCGTCAAAAGTATGCCGATTTGGCTCGGGCCCGCTGTGGACAGCGAAATGTTTCGCGGTTGCTATCGTCTTGTAATATTTTGGGTCGTCGCCCTGCATTCCACGAACGAATGCGGAGCCAAGTTTACCGGTCAAATATGGGTCCTCGCCCCAGGTTTCCTGGCCGCGACCCCAGCGGGGATCACTAAAAATATTGATATTCGGGCTCCAAAAAGTCAGCCCCTTGTACCGCGAAAAATCATTATTTCTGACCGCCTCGTGATGTTTGGCCCGGGCTTCGGTTGAAACCACGTCGGCGACGTTGTAGATCAGGTTCTCATCCCATGTCGCCGCAAGGCCGATCGCCTGCGGGAAAACGGTCGCGATGCCGGCACGAGCAACGCCATGCAAAGCCTCATTCCACCAACCGTATGCCGGAATGCCGAGCCGGTCGATCGCTGCTTCCTGATCGGTCATTAAGCTTACCTTTTCCTCAAGCGTCATCCGCGAGACGAGGTCGTTGACACGTTGATCGATAGGCTGTTTGGAATCTTTGTATAGCGGCTGGGGCGGCGACTGTCCGGAGACCCGACTTTGCGGCACGAATTGCAGAAGCAAACAAAAAGCCACCCACAGTACGACCTTTCGATCTGGTTTTTTCATATCTCAGCTTATTAAACGTTTTTCGGCACAAACTTTCCAGCGAGATGACCAATTTAGGCTGCTCCGATCCATTTCCATGGCAACCGTGACTCGCGGGTTTGCTAGGGAAATGTGTACGCTTTTTCTAAAAGAGCGTGCCCGACAAGGCCTGACTGCGGCGAATCGGATAGAATGCAATCGGTGAAAGCATTTCGCGCACATGTGTTTTGAGGAATATTTTCACATCGCCTGTGATTCTGGTATTGGGACTATTCGGGCGGGAGACTGGCATAGCGAATTGACGACGAAATGATCAACATAGACACAAACACGTGCCGCGATTTTCACGAGAGTGCCTCTTTGGAGTGGCTGGAGACTAACGGCGTCGGTGGTTATGCGTCGTCGACCGTTGCGGGAGCACATTCGCGTCGTTACCACGGCCTGCTCATTGCAGCGACGAAGCCTCCCCTTGGCCGGATGGTCCTGCTCTCAAAATTTGAGGAAACTCTTGTAAGCGACGGCGAGCGGTTTGAATTGTCAAGTAATCAATATCCAGGAACGGTCCAGCCGGACGGTTACAAATACCAGACCGGATTCCGCTTGGATCCCTTTCCAGTTTGGACGTTTGAGGTGAATGGCATCCGCCTTGAGAAAACGATATTCATGGCCCATGGCGAGAATACGACCGTTGGCATGTGGACGGTTCTCAACAGGCCCGAGATCTCAAATCTTGAATGTAAGATCGAACTCAAACCGCTGCTCGCGTTTCGCGACCATCATCATCTGCGACACGAAAATGCGAATTTCCATGGAAACTCGGAGGTCGGCGAGGCACTGATCTCGTTCACGCCGTTCGCTGAAATGCCGACGCTTTTTCTTGCTAATAATGCCTATTCGATCGAGTCCACCGGCGTCTGGTATCGCAACTTTGAATATGCGATAGAGCGAGAACGCGGCTTTGATTTTACCGAGGACCTTTTTCAGCCGTGCAGGATGAGTTTTGACCTATCTCAAACCGCGATCGTCATCGCCTCGACGGAACAGCGAAAACCTACCGATGCCGACGAACTTAAAAACTGCGAGATGAAACGCCGGGCCGCTCTGGTTGCGGCGGCCAGGTCAACAGACAGCCTGGCGACGCAGCTCGCACTTGCCGCCGACCAATTTATCGTCGACCGCGGCGAGGGTAAGACGGTGATCGCGGGTTACCATTGGTTCTCGGATTGGGGGAGAGATACGATGATCGCGCTGCCGGGTTTGACGCTTGCGACAAACCGGTTTGATATCGCCAAAAGTATCCTGACCGAGTTCTCGAAGCATATCTCGCAGGGCATGCTGCCAAACCGTTTTCCTGACACGGGCGAAGAGCCGGAATATAACACGGTCGATGCCACGCTTTGGTATTTCGAAGCGGTCCGCGCATACGCGGAAGCCACCGGTGACTACGACTTTGTCCGCGTCGAGTTGTACGAGAAATTAGTCGATATTGTCCATTGGCACGTAAAAGGAACGCGATACGGGATCAAAGTCGATAGTGACGGTATGCTTTACGCGGGTGAGCCGGGTGTCCAGCTGACCTGGATGGACGCGAAGATCGGTGACTGGGTTGTCACGCCGCGGACCGGAAAGGCGGTCGAGATCCAGGCATTGTGGTACAACGCCCTTTGTATTATGAGCGATTTTGCTACGCGATTTGACGATCCAGAGCGACAGCCAAAATATTTTGAGATGGCGGAGATCGTCAGCGACAGCTTCAACGGACAATTCTGGAACGATCCCGAAAACTGTCTTTACGATGTGGTCGACGGTGCAATTCGTGATGGTTCCATCAGGCCAAATCAGATCTTTGCGGTGAGCCTGAGTAACTCAATGCTCGACGCAGAACGGTCACGGGCGGTCGTTGATAAGGTGGAGAATGAACTTCTGACGCCAGTCGGGCTTCGCTCGCTGTCTCCGCGTGACCCGCAATACGTGCCCCTCTACATCGGGTCACCGCTCGACCGCGACGCTTCCTATCATCAGGGAACGGTTTGGGGTTGGTTGATCGGCGGTTTTGTCGACGCATACCGAAAGACCCATTCGAACGATCCCGCACTAGCAGATCAGATAGACAAGATCCTCGCCGGCTTCCGATCGCATCTCTCGGACGCTATGCTCGGCCAAGTCGCGGAGATCTTCGACGGCGCTTCGCCACACCAATCCCGGGGCTGTGCCGCCCAGGCATGGAGCGTAGCCGAACTTCTTCGCGTTTCGCGTTAGGCGGGCTTAGAGCTGTATCCAGTCGGTTGGTTTTTTGGGGCTCGAGATAGTGATCGTGGTCTCCGCTCTGAACAGGGGCGGACGCATTTGGAGAGACGTTTCGGCCATTAGGCGCGCGAGATGCGGTTCGTTGGCTCGCTGTGATAGGTGAGCAAGGACGATGTACCGGGCCGAACCATCAAAGTCGCTTTGCAGCCAATCCGCGAGGTCTTCGTTTGAGAGGTGGCCTGTTCGTGACAATATCCTCTGCTTTAATTCCC
Organism: Pyrinomonadales bacterium; assembly: GCA_038245555.1. Classification (GTDB taxonomy): domain Bacteria; phylum Acidobacteriota; class Blastocatellia; order Pyrinomonadales; family Pyrinomonadaceae; genus OLB17. The sequence goes on from JBBRSH010000002.1 coordinate 64,651, forward strand.
ACGTATAGACCGAACACGCACGCAGCATGTCGCGACTGTGGTTCGATTCCACGACGATCGCGTCGCATCCCGTGAGCTTTTCCTTGATGAGCGTCGTAATGTGGCCAAAATCCATCAGGGTAGCGATCCGAACTCCATCCTTTTTTGCGACGAAGCCGAAGTTGTCGGCCGCGTCATGCGGCACGCTGAAGGGTTCGAAATCGATGTCGCCGATCCGAAAATCGCGGCTCGATTCGATCTCGACAGTCCGATCGTTAAGGACCGAACGCCGTTTTGACGATTCGCTATTGCCATTTTCGCCGCCGGCGCGCGTATCGTAATACGAATTCTCGGTGGAGCGCGAAATATAGACGGGACATTTGACCGCTGCGAGCAGCACCCGCAGGCCGCCAATATGGTCGCCATGCTCATGGGTAACGAGAACAGCGTCCAGATCCGAGGCGGCGACGCCCATTTCGCCCAGACGCCTGACAATTTCACGAGCGCTCATGCCGGCGTCCACGAGGACATTGGTCGTTTCACTCGAGATCAGAACTGCGTTACCGGTCGAACCGCTGCCGAGAACCGTAAATCTCATTTATCTCCCTGATATTTTGGCCGAAGTGCACGGGCCATCGCCCACGAAGACAAAAAATGCGGAGCGTGCGTTCCTAAAAAGGCGCCGACCTTATTGGCGAAACCGGAAACTACTTTCCGGCGGTCGCTCCTGAGAGCATTCATCGCCGTCTCGATCACATCTTCGACGGTCTGCTGGCCCTTGACCTGAATAGGCCGTTCAATATTGGACGCGGCGAAAAAGTTGGTTTTGGTCGAACCCGGGCAGAGGGTCAGGACCTGGATGCCGTAAGGAGCGTTCTCCTCCGCGATCGCCTCCGAAAATGACGAGACAAAGGCTTTTGTGGCTGCGTAAGTCGCCATGAACGGGATCGGTTGAAAGCTGGCCGCGGACGAAACGTTAACTATCTTGCCGCCTTTTCGCGCCCGCATCGGCACCAGATATCGATGGGTGAGCGCTACCAGCGAGCGAATATTGAGATCGATCATTTCCAACTCGCGCTCGCGTTCGAGTTTGCCAAAGTCACCAACCGAACCAAACCCGGCGTTGTTGATCAGCCAGTCAACCTCAAATCCGTGCTTTTCGGTCTCGGCAAACAGCGTCGCGTCCGCATCCCGATCCGTCAGGTCGAGCACGACATAGTGAGCGGTGATCTTGTGCTGCAACATCAGTGCATCACAAAGCTCGTGCAGCGGCTTTTCGGACCGGGCCACTAGCACGAGGTTGTGTTTCTCGGCCGCGAGCCGTCTTGCAAATGCCTCACCGATGCCGCTAGATGCACCCGTGATCAGGGTTACCTTCATATCTCTTCTTCATCCTGACGGCCTTGTTGTCCGAACGCAAAATAGACTGCCGAAGCGCTTGCTGTAATTATAATCAATGTTCCGACAAAACGGATGACCTTCGCCACGCCTTTTGTCGAATCCAGCAGTCCGGTTGCTGTAAGCAAGTAATTCCAATCATGAAAACTGCCTTCGGCGCCAGTCGACCCGCTTGTCAATACGAGCTTTCCGACAACCGCGTCGGCGGCATAAACCCACACGTTCAGGAGGCTCTGCCCAACCCACAGCAGGACGATCGCGGCCGAATAGTAGCTTCGTTGCCAGAACGCAAAATATCCGACAAAAATGGCCGGAACGATCACTTGAAAAAGCGAACCGCCCGCCACCATCATAAATTCGCCAAACGGACGGAATAACAAATGTCCCGTTTCGTGGATCGGCAGATCGACGATATCGAGAAAACAACCCTGCATCGGGTCCCACGCGATCCACAAAAAATAGAGGCTCAACAACGCGGCGAAGATGAGCTTTGGGACATTTGGCCGCATTTCAAACCCTATCCAAGTCTAATGTTGATCTCATCGATCCGCGGTTTTAAAAATTCCTCGCGTGTGACCGCATATTTTACGCAGTCCATGCCGTAATGCTCCTCGGTCCGCTGATAGGTCATGCCGCATTTTTCCATGATCGTCCAGGAACCGGTGTTCCCCGGATCGGCAACCGCAACGATCTGATCGAGCCCGCATTTTTCAAATCCGAATTTCAGCCAGCCCATTGCCGACTCGTACCCGTAACCTTTTCGCCAATGTTTTTCGGAAAGATTGTACCCGACCTCGATCTCACCAGAGTCTTCCAGTGGCTGCAAGCCGCTCGAACCGATCGGCTCACCGGTTTCGGTGATCGACATAACGCACATTCCAAAACCGAATTTGTCATAGCAATCCATGTAAAACTTAAGCCGGACGGCGAGAGCCTCGGGGTTTTGTATGGCCACTCCACCGAGGTAGCGGTTAACCGCCTCGGGTGTTCGCAATTCGATCAGCCACGGCAGGTCATCCGCGGTAAATTTTCGCATTGTTAGTCGTTCGGTTTCGAGTACTACATCCATAAAGTGGTGTTCTAAGGGGACAGCCGGGACAGGTTCCAGCGACCATCGGCAAGTTCATAACAAATACGGTCGTGCAGGCGGCTCTCGCGACCCTGCCAAAACTCAAATCGATCGGGAGCGAGACGATAGCCACCCCAGTGCGGCGGCCTCGGCACATTGCCGCTGGCATATTTTACGACCAGCCCTGCGACCCGTTTTATCAATATCATCCGCGATGCGATCGGCTCACTCTGTTTCGAGGCCCACGCACCCACACGGCTCGCAAACGGCCTAGTCCGAAAATATTCGTCCGACTCTTCGGCAGACACCATACTTGCGAGCCCGCTTATGTTCACCTGCCGTTCGAGTTCCGGCCAAAAAAAATGTATTACGGCGTTCGGATTATTTGCCAGTTCACGGCCCTTTCGACTCTTATAGTTCGTAAAAAAAACGAATCCGTCGGTATCAAAACCTTTGAGCAGCACCACACGCGACGATGGCCGTCCCTCTGGCGAAACGGTCGAGAGCATCATTGCGGTTGGCTCCGGAACCTCTGATTTGAGGACCTCGTCCATCCATGTAGCAAACTGCTCAAAGGGATCCGCCGAAACCGATCTTTCGGTGAGCTCGCTTTTGGAATAGTCTTTCCGCAGATCGGCTAATTTTGTTTCGATCATCGCGCCTTAGATCAAATGAACAAGGAGTCCGTCCTTAAGTTTCGGCTCGAACCACGTCGATTTTGGCGGCATGATCTCGCCCATGTCCGAGACGGCGAACAGGTCGTTCATCGTCGTCGGAAACATTGAGAACGCGACGGTTGCATCGGCGTTATCGACCATTCGTTCCAACTCGCCCGTCCCTCGCCTCCCGCCGACAAAACCGATTCGTTCATCGGTCCGGACGTCTTTGATACCCAGGACCGGATCGAGAATGTATTGCTGCAGGATGCTCACGTCGAGCCGTTCGATAGGATCGGGTTCTCGAACATTTCGTACCGAAAACTGGAGAAGGTACCACTTGCCGGCGAGATACATACAAATGTCGCCGTGCTGTTTTGGCTCCTTTTCCGATGTTTCCGTGACCACGAAATTGTCTGCAAGCCGGTCGAAGAACTGTTCCTCGGACAGACCGTTGAGGTCCTTCACGACTCGATTGTACGCTAGTATTGACAGATCTTCGGCCGGAAACATACCGGCAAATACGTAGTTAAAATCCTCTTCGCCCGTCCATCCCGGATTTCGCTCGCGCATCACTTCGCGGGCGCGAAAGGCGCTCTCGGCCCGGTGATGGCCGTCCGCCACGTAGAGAGCCGGCACCTCCGCAAAAGCGTTCACCCAGGGCCCGGTCTCGGCGATCCGCCAAACGGTGTGACGAACCCCGTCGCCGCCTTCAAAATCGTAAAGCGGCGAACCCGCCACGGCCGAACCGATCATTTCCGCCAATTGTTCCGTCCCGCGGAAAGCGAGGAATATCAATCCCGTCTGGGCACCGACGGTAAGCAGGTGAGCGGTCCGGTCCTCGACCTTGTCGGGGCGAACCTTTTCATGTTTCTTGATCAGGCCGTTCTCGTATTCGTCGATCGAACAGCAAGCGACGACACCCGTCTGCGAGTGGCCTCCGGCAGTCAAACGATAAACATAAATGGCCTCTTCCTGATCGAGCGAATACACATCGTCCCTAACAAGCATCTCAAGATTCTGCTTCGCCGTTTCGTAGAGCTGCTCGTGCGATGGCTGCTGGTCTTGCGGAAAATCACCGTCCGGACGGGTCACGCGGAGAAAGCTATGAGGTTCGGCGGTGACCTGCTCTCTAACTTCGGACCAGTAGAGCACGTCGTACGGAGCGCTCGATACGGCTGGTGCCGCTTCGACACGCGGCCGTAACGCTTTAAATGGTTTGATGACAGACACGCAGGTTTTTTTCTCCTATTGCGGCGTAGCGGCCGATGGCGTTGGGACGGTATCATTGTGCATCAACTCGTCCATTTTACGGTTTTGTTCCTCGATCTCCGCCTGTATCTGGTTGGCATACGTAACCTTATCGATCTTCCAAGCACCTTCCTCGAGCACGAACGGGAGCTTTTCCCATTTGTTATATATATTCTTGATCTCGATAGTCGCCTTGTCGCCGTCGATCTTTTCATTTCGAAATTCAACCGTTTTTTGATTCTCGGAAAAAATGGTCTCGCGTTTGACGATATCGTCGACAGTTACGCCCTGGGCTTTGGCTTCCCTTTCGTGCATCTTTATAGTTGCGTCCGAAAGAAGTAGCTTCATCGTCGTCGTGTCCTTTTGCTTGATGGCCTTTGTGTAGGTTTTGAACGTGTCGACAGGCGACGCGACCTTGGGCTGGCCGCATGCCGCAAGCAGCACCGCAAATATGGAAACCAATACTATCTTTGACGAAATGAACATCTTAAAAGTACCTTTTATTAACATCGGTAAAAACGAAGATTATATCGTAACGACAGGAGTGTAGAAAGAGGATGGAGCGCAAATTACTGACACTTAGCGAGATCGAAGCCACGGTGAAAACACTTAATGGCTGGGCGGTCGAGGGAAACGGCTTGAGGCAGCGGTTCAAATTCGAGAATTTCGCTGAAGCTCTTGGTTTTGTGAACGAGATCGGGGTGATAGCCGAATCGCTCGACCATCATCCCGATATCAGTTTTGGATGGGGCTACGCCGAAGTTGCGACGACCACGCACGACCGCAGCGGAATAACCGATTTCGACACTTCTCTTGCCGCCCAGATCGACGCTTTGACCGCAAAGTGACCTGGACGGTCGTCTGCCTTCCGTTTAGGGGCGTCCGTTATAAAAAGTGATGAAGGTCTTTGTTACGTCCGAGCCTTCGTCAAATGTCAGAATGACCCCGGCCTCGTCCATTTTTAGGGCGTCCATGATCATCCAGTAGCCGTTCTTTTTCGCGAATTCCTGCATCGCCTTGCCGATATCAACCCGGATCGGGCTCATTACGACCACCTCGCGTTTATCGTACCGGTCCTTCGCGTCATCCTGTTTGAATTTGAATTCCCGCTGCAATCGGTCGTACTCTTCGGCCTTGGTTCGGAGTACATTTTGGTCGGGGTTCGTTTGCTGTTGAAGCGTCTTAATATCCGTAGCAAGCTTTTGGATCCGATCTGCAAGCGTTTGGAGTTCTTGCTGGACGGGAGTGAATTCTTTATTCAGCAGGGTCAGCCCGGCCACAAACTTTGTGATACCTGCTTTTTCATCAGCAAACATATTCGGATTGATGATGTAGATTCTGCCCGGAGCTGCCGCGGTCTGGATCGGGACCGTCTGGGCTGTCACGGAAAAACCTAATACTGAGCCAAGAAATATGGCAAAAATAACCGACAAAAATGTTTTCATAATAATTTTTACTAACCCGTAACTGCAACTTTTTGCGGCCAGGCAGCTCATGGGTAATTTTTTGATTCACAACCAGGGGCAATTAGTTGCACAGTGCACCTTCGATTCTACCGTATCGACCGCAAAAACCGTTCATTTAAGTGCGGAAATTTGAACCGGCGCCGTCATTTTTCGCAGGTCGTCAAATTCCATCCACGATCGCATTCAGCGTAGCAGAAGGTCTCATCGCAGCGGCAGCCTTTTCAACATTTGGATGATAATAGCCGCCAACATCTTGTGGTGATCCTTGTGCGGCGATCAGTTCGTTATCAATTTTTGCCTCATTTTCCTGCAATGCTTTGGCCACGGGAGTAAATTTTGCGGACATTTCCGCGTCCGAGGTCTGATTTGCCAACGCTTCGGCCCAATACATTGCCAAATAGAAATGCGAACCGCGGTTATCAATTTGCCCGACTTTTCTTGCAGGGGATTTGTCGGTCGCTAGAAATTTTGCATTCGCTTCGTCCAAAGCATCTGCCAAGATCTGGGCTTTTTTGTTGTTTTGGGTTTGAGCCAAATGCTCCAAACTTGCCTGTAATGCTAAAAATTCACCCAGTGAGTCCCAACGCAAATAGCCTTCGTGCATAAACTGTTCGACGTGCTTTGGGGCAGAACCACCAGCTCCGGTCTCAAACAATCCCCCGCCATTCATTAGCGGAACTATCGACAGCATTTTAGCAGAAGTTCCGAGTTCGAGGATCGGGAACATATCGGTCAGATAATCTCGTAAAACATTACCCGAAACTGAGATCGTATCTTTGCCCGCTCTGGCGCGTTTCAGAGTTTCGAGCACTGCGTCTTTCACATCCATAATCCTGATGTCGACACCGGTCAGATCATAATTTTGTAAATATTTTTCTACTTTTTTGATGATTTGTGCATCGTGTGCTCGCCCTTTGTCGAGCCAGAAAATCGCGGGCGTGTCGGAAAGCTTTGCTCTGTTCACAGCCAGTTTTACCCAATCCTGGATCGGGGCATCTTTGGCCTGGCACATGCGGAAAATATCGCCGGTCTGAACGCGTTGCGAGAGCAGAACATTTCCGTTTTCGTCTTCGACCTTCACGGTTCCCGAGCCAGAAAGTTGGAAAGTCTTGTCGTGCGAACCGTATTCCTCAGCTTTTTGAGCCATCAGACCTACATTCGGAACAGAACCGAAAGTCTTCGGGTCGATAGCTCCGTTCTGTTTCATATCCTGAAGGATCGCGGCATAGAAACCGGCGTATGTTCTATCGGGAATCATGCAAACGGTATCTTCTTCTTTACCGTCTTTGTTCCACATTTTACCGCCGCCGCGAACCAGTGCCGCCATCGAGGCATCAACGATCACGTCTGAAGAAACGTGGAAATTAGTTATTCCTTTGTCCGAATTTACCATCGCAATTGCGGGCCCATTTTCGATGGTTTTTGCGATGTCCGATTTGATCTCGGCTTCTTGGGAATGGCCGGCAATTTTCTCAAAAAGCGTGGCTAATCCGAAGTTTGGATTGATGTCTAACGCAGCAAATGTATCTTTATATTTTTCAAAAACGTCTTTGAAGTAAGTTTCCACGATAGCCCCGAAAATGATCGGGTCGGAGATCTTCATCATCGTCGCTTTTAGGTGCGCGGAAAGGAGAACCTCATTTTCTTTGGCTTCAGCCATCGCTTTCAGCACGAAAGTTCTCAACGCCGAAAGATCCATTACAGAAGTATCAATTACTTCACCTGCTTCGAGTGGTGCAAGATCTTTCAAAACTTTTTTAGAACCATCATTTCCATTGAAAACAATTCGGAATTTTCCGTCGTTTTCGACTGTGGTCGAGTTTTCGGTTCCGTAGAAATCTCCGGAATTCATATGTGCGACCGACGTTTTAGAATCCGAAGACCAGACTCCCATTCGATGCGGATTAACTTTCGCGTAATTCTTTACGGCTTTTGGGGCGCGTCGGTCGGAGTTTCCTTCTCGCAATACAGGGTTTACTGCGCTTCCCAAAGCCTTCGCATACTTTTTGTTGATCGCAATTTCTTCGTCATTTTTAGGTTTTGTTGCGTAATTTGGCAGCGCGAACCCTTGGTTTTGAAGTTCGTCGATCGCTGCTTCCAACTGTGGAACAGACGCAGAAATGTTCGGCAACTTGATAATGTTCGCCTCAGGTTTTGCAGCCAGTTCGCCCAACTGTGCAAGTGCATCAGGAATTTCCTGGCCGTCTTTTAGGTACTCAGGGAAGTTGGATAAAATTCTTCCCGCGAGTGAGATATCCGGAATTTCAATTTCAATATTTGCGGATCTTGTAAATGCTTTTACGATCGGTAAAAACGAATGCGTTGCCAACATCGGTGCTTCATCAGTCAATGTGTAATAGATCGTCGATTTTTCTGCCATTTTATTGCCTTTCTTTATTTCAAAGTATTATATTTCTTGACTCTTTTTGATCACCAAATAACAGCTTGTGTTTGAAACGCAGGGCCATTTTAGGACAATCGGGTATTGGACAATTGTACATCAGGTCCGTGTTCCCAGCGGGAGGAGCTTTTAATTAATTACCTAGCAGGGTAATCTTAGATTTATGAACATCACGTTAGAACAGGCCGAAAAGGTAATTAAAGCGGCCAAGGCCAAGGCGACAAAATTAAAGGTCGCAATGAACATTGCCGTTGTGGATAGCGGGACGAATCTGGTCGCATTTGGCCGAATGGACAACGCGTGGCTCGGATCGATCGACATCGCTATGAAGAAGGCCAGGACCGCAAGGTACTTTAATTTTCCTACCGGAGAGATAGGCAAATTATCGCAGCCCGGCGGCCCACTATTTAACATTGAGCATTCCAACGGTGGACTGATAACGTTCCCTGGAGGCGTCGTGATCAAAAACGCACAAGACGAGATCATCGGGGCGATAGGCGTTTCAGGTGACAGCGTAGAAAATGATCATACGGTTGCACAGGCAGGGGCCGACGCCGTTAAATAAGCAGTCTTGGAGTTTGGGAAGGGACGATGGGAGGCAGAAACGCATGGGATACAGAGGATATCTGACGATATTTAACATTGTTCTTATAGCAATTGTTACGGCAGTTGTGGCTTCGGCTCAGTCAATGGATATGAGCCATATGGACCACAAAATGGAAATGGTCTCAGCATCATCGAATGTGGATCCTACGATAACGCAGGACTGGGCGCGCGCGGCCCTTGCGGATTCGCCGCGCCACCAGGAATGGGTAAAAATAACTTATAAGCCTGCCGGATCAACGACGGATCGCGTGGTCAACGCCTTTGTCGTTTATCCTGAGGTAAAGAAAAAGGCCACTTCGGTCATCGTGATCCACGAAATATTTGGCATGAGCGATTGGGTGCAAAAATTGACAGACGAGGTCGCCGAGGCCGGCTACATCGGTATCGCACCTGATCTTCTGTCGGGAATGGCAAAGAACGGCGGTGGAACCTCGGACGTCGCGGCGCAGGGAGCAAATGCCATCGGGCTGGCAATACGGGACCTGCCTGCCGACCAGATAACCGCCGACCTGAGCGCGGTCGCCGAGTATGTGTCGAAATTGCCGGCGGCAAACGGCAAGCTCGCCGTTGGCGGATTTTGCTGGGGCGGTTCGCAGACATTTCGTTATGCTACGAATAATTCGAAACTAAAAGCAGCTTTTGTATTTTACGGCAGTGCTCCGACAAAGACCGGGCAAACAACGCCCGATAACGATGCACTGGGTAAAATAGCGGCTCCGGTCTATGGTTTCTACGCCGGAAATGACGCTCGGATAGGTGCGACGGTGCCTCCGACGACCGACGCTATGAAAATGCTGAAAAAGCCGTTCGACCCTGTTACATACGACAGAGCGGGCCACGGATTCATGCGTGCAGGCGAGGCGCCGCCACCGGCTGCGGAAGCCGAGCAAAAGGCAAAAGACGCCTTCGCCGCCAATAAGAAAGCCCGCGATGATGCTTGGGTAAGATGGAAGGCGATCCTCGCCAAGCTCTAATTGGGCCTATCGAGATTAACGGATGAGCGGTGAAATTTGCTTTCGCCGCTCATCTCTTTTAATTTTGTAATCAAATGGCAAATAAGAAAGCCGGCGTATGCCCTCTAGTTTCCATCATCATGGGCAGCAAATCCGACTGGCCAACGATGGAGGTCGCATCAACCACGTTGACCGAATTTGGCGTCGCCCACGAAACTAAGATCGTTTCAGCCCATCGCACGCCAGATCTGCTATTCGAATTTGCAAAAGCCGCCGAGGAACGAGGCATTGAGGTCATCATTGCCGGTGCGGGCGGAGCCGCACATTTGCCGGGAATGTGTGCATCGCAAACCGTTCTTCCGGTCCTCGGTGTCCCCGTTGAAAGTAAAGCCTTGAAAGGCCTCGACTCGCTCCTCTCGATCGCACAAATGCCTGCGGGAGTGCCAGTCGGAACGCTCGCGATCGGTCAGCCGGGTGCCAAGAACGCAGCTCTTCTTGCAATCGCTATCCTCGCAAATTCGCGACCTGAACTCAGGAAGAAACTACATGCATTTCGTAAAAATCAGACGAATGTTGTCCTGAAAAGCAGACTGGATTGAGGAAATGGGTCCGAAACCGAGATCTTCGAGTCGATCCAAACCAGTGTTAAAACTTGTTGAATTTATTCCCCTAAACCTCTAGAATCACGAATAGTAGTTGTATCCCACGGTCCCACGATTAGAGGTTCAAACAATGGAAGGAACAAGATGTGGCAGTTGTGAGCTAATGAATCTCGGTTCTGACGCCTTTTGCCGGCGGTGCGGACTCGAGTTAGGGCAGAAAGCTACCTACAGCACCACGCCGCGAAGCCCGGGTCAGGCCGCGAAACAGTCCTCATCTTTTTACACCATCATCGCCATCGGGATAGTTGGTGCGATCGCGGCTTATTTTTACTTTAGCATTCAACAATCGGTAAATCAGGTCACGGCCAACGACAACCGGCGTCTCGCTTCACAGGCAAACCAAAAAGCTGAGCCGCTGTCCCGCACCGAATACGACCAAAAACGTGCTGGATCCTATAAAAATGCCATCCAGAACAGTCCCGGCCTCGCCGAGTCGCAAAAGAGGCTGGAGGAAACCCAGAAGCTGATGGCTCCCCAACCGGGGACCAACCGTTGAAATGACGAGAGGTGCTGCCACACGATCCACGCGTTAAGTTGTCGATTTCGTGAATTCAAAAGCGGCGTAAACTAGGTTAATCTATCGATTCTAGATTAGGCGCGAGTTTACGACCCCGTGACGAAAACAATTCTTCCAGGTTCAACTGTCGGTGTATTCGGGAGCGGTCAGCTCGGACGAATGTTCGCGATCGAGGCACGCAAGATGGGCTATCGTGTCCATACCTTCTCACCCGGGAGCGACACTCCCACCGGACAGATCGCCGATATAGAAACACAAGGCAGCTATGATGATCTCGGCGCGGTGCGAACATTTGCACGCTCGGTAGATGTCCTGACCTTTGAATTTGAGAATGTGCCGTCGACGGCCGTGGAGGCGGCGGCTGAATATGTTGATGCATTTCCAAAAGGCGAGATCCTGCATACTACTCAAAATCGTCTACGCGAAAAGATTTTTTTATCCAACCACGGATTTCCGGTCACGCCGTACCGGCACGTAAAGCTCCTCGATGACCTATATCGAGCCGCGGACGAACTTGGTTTTCCGGCTGTTCTAAAAACCGCCGGTTTTGGTTATGACGGAAAGGGACAATCCAGGCTCGGCGCCCTTGCTGAAATTGAGTCCGCGTTTGAGGCGATGAACGGGAACGATGCCGTCCTGGAAGCATTTGTCGACTTTGAAAAAGAAGTGTCCGTCGTTTGCGCGCGCGATCAAGCCGGCAATTTTGCAGATTATGGGGTGATCGAAAACAGGCATGTAAATCACATCCTCGATGTTTCATTCGCACCGGCGATAGTTTCGGAAAGAGTGCTTGCCCATGCCATAGAGATAGCCAGGAATATTGCGGATACACTTGGTTACGTCGGCACATTATGCGTCGAGTTTTTTCTGACCGCGGATGAAAAACTCTTGGTCAATGAACTCGCGCCCAGGCCGCACAATTCAGGGCATTTAACATTCGGCGCGTGTGTAACATCCCAATTTGAGCAGCAGCTTCGTGCAGTTTGCGGCCTTCCCCTCGGCTCGACCGAATATCACCGGCCGGCCGCGATGGCCAATCTGCTAGGCGATATCTGGGAGAATGGTGAGCCAAATTGGGCGGCGGCGTTAGGCAACCCAAGTATCAATCTGCATTTGTACGGTAAAACCAAGCCGCGAAATGGAAGGAAAATGGGCCATCTGACGGCTACGGCCGAATCGGGCACTGCAGCGGTTGCCAGGGTGCATACGGCTCGGGAGCTGCTATATTCGTCGTCCCACAGCCACGCCTCCGAGAACTCCGACAAAACCTACGAAAATACTCAGAAATAGATAGAGAAATGCGATGATCAGCTGTCGGTCCCGTATCAGGCCAAAGACCTCCATTTCAAATGTCGAGAATGTTGTAAAAGCACCGAGAAAGCCAACGATCATCGCCATTCGGATATTCTCACTTACCTGGACCTTGTCGGTTAGGACGATTAGCAGGAAGCCGATCAGAAATGAGCCCGAAATGTTGATCAGGAAAGTCGGAAATGGAAACTTTGCAAATAAATTAGCGGCGGGCGAGATGTTTATCAGATAACGGGCAACAGCACCAAATGCACCGCCAAAAGCAACCGAGAGAATTTTGCCCAGCGTTTCCATATTGTCCTTGAATCGATCGTAACTTACAGTTTGCCAAACAACATCAATGTTCCGATCGCGATAAAGGCGACCGCGACGATCCTCTGCAGCCATTCAGTCGGAATATATTGGCTCAGGACCCCGCCAAAAACAACACCCAGCAACGTAACGACCACCAAGGCAGTGGCGGCGCCAAAAAAAACAGACACCTTTGAACCGGTGTCTGCTGTCATCGTTATTACTGCCAGCTGCGTCTTATCGCCTAGTTCGGCAAGAAAGAGGGTCACAAATGCGGTGCCAAATATTTTCCAGTCCATGCTTCAAAGTGTAGCAACAAAGCAAGGGCGGGTTAAGTACCAAAACTGTGAGGCTCAAAATCCGAGAGCCCGTTCGATCTGCGGCGTCAGAAACAGGCGGTCAAACTGTTCCTTACGCTCACGCAGGAGAACCTGTACCCTCTGACCGGTGAATCTATAAACCTTTCCGAACTCCGGATCGGCACCTAGGTATCTAAATACTCGTGCAAGGGCCTTTCCAATGCTCCTTGGAAATAGCTTGGCGTCTGTTTCCTGATTAACGTAGACCAGGCCGCCACTGTATTTGAACATCCGTTTATTCGGGTCGAGAAATGGATATTCGACGGACACATCGCTACAGGCCTTTTCAAACACTGTCGAAAAATCAAGACCGGCGCGGTCAAGGGCTCCGTCGATCGTCTTAAGCAGCTCGCTCGTCACCTCTACCAGAAGGTCGTGGTCCTCGATCGCCACCCGATGGGATGTAAGTTCGTCTATTTCTTCCTCAGCATCCGTCGTCGCTTCCGATTCGGCCGCGAGCCCCATATCTTCGTCAGGTTCGGTTCGCTGGCCGTCGCCCGGCGTGATAGCTTGCAGGTTCTCGCTCACCGAGCCATCGGTATCGATTGCGTGGTTTTCCTCACTCAACAGGTCTTCAATGAGGGGCAACAAGTCTTCGTGAAGTAATTCGCGGCGCGGAGCGGCTACATTGATCGATCCGCCCGGTGCTTTCGCTCTTTCAAGGATCCGGTAATAGGCCTTGCCCCCGGTGGAAAGTTCCTCGGTTACCTGATCGTATTCGCGGACGTGCAATTTTCCATTATCGGCTAGAACGATCTTGGCCATGTACCCTGCAAATTCGACCTGAATAGCCCCAACAAAACTCTGTCGCCGCAGATATCGGACAAGCGAATCGAGATCGATAAATGAGGTATCCAGGTTTTCATAAAAATAATGATTGTTCATATTTTTCTGTCCAGAATTAATTAATATGAGGTTTTAACAGCCAAATTCTCTAAATCCTCGTTGACTTGGTGTACGCAAATGATCAATCCGGTTCGATTTCCATTGCATTCTGTCGCTAATTCGTTCAAAATTCGCAAAAACATCGTTTCGCATCATTTTCACCGAATTTACGTCAAAACGACGAACAGCAGATTTGGCAGGTCGAATAACTGAAAAACTATGAGCAGCACACTATTTCGCACGAAGTCCATTTCTCAGATCCAGGCGGACGCAGCCCTGGGTTTGTCCGATCACCTTGGCGATGTCGGCAGCGGCACCGAAACCGTACCGCATTTACGCCGGACGCTAGGTGTTTTCGACCTGACGCTGATGGGAATCGCCGCCATTATCGGGGCCGGCATCTTTGCGATGGTCGGCAAGGCGTCTTATAACGGCGGGCCGGCGGTCGCGTTGCTGTTTGTGTTTACCGCGACAGCGTGTGCGTTCTCGGCATTATGCTACGCGGAGTTTGCCTCGCGAATACCGGTCGCGGGCTCGGCCTATACGTATGCGTACGCTTCGATGGGCGAACTGATCGCGTGGATCATCGGGTGGGACCTGATCGTTGAGTACGCCATCGGCAACATCGCGGTCGCAATCTCGTGGAGCGACTATTTTACGGGAATGCTCAAGGGCTATGGTATCGACATTCCTCTGCATTTCACGATGGATTTCCTGACGGCGAAACGTGGATTTGCGGCTGTTCAGGAAGCAGTTGCGGGCGGTGCGACGGTTGACGCTCTCACGAAGGGCTGTGACGTTGCTGATGCCGCCATCAATTGCAGTCAGGTCGAGGGTTACAACGCATGGCTGCACGCTCCGCACATCGGCTCGATGCCGATCGTCGCCGACATTCCGGCGCTGGGCATTACGCTGGTGATCACGACGCTGGTCTACATCGGAATCCGCGAGTCGAAATTTGCCTCGAACATCATGACCTGTCTGAAGATCGGCATCATCCTGCTCGTGATCTTTCTCGGGCTGAATTACATTCACCCGGCCAACTGGTCGCCATTTGCCCCTAACGGCATCTCCGGCGTGTTAAAGGGCGTTTCGGCCGTATTCTTTGCTTACATCGGTTTTGATGCACTCTCGACCACGGCGGAGGAATGTAAGAACCCGCGGCGCGATCTGCCGATAGCGATGATCCTGTCGCTGGTCATTTGCACGGTGCTGTACATCGCGGTGGCGTTGGTGCTGACCGGTATGGTGAGCTACCGACTGCTCGACGTTGGCGATCCGCTGGCGTTCGTTTTCGGTCCCCAAGGTGCCGATATCCCGTGGGTTGCTGGTGTCATCGCCGTTAGTGCCGTGATCGCACTGGCGACGGTGTTTCTCGTTTTTCAGATCGGCCAGCCGCGTCTGTGGATGGCGATGAGCCGCGACGGGCTGCTCCCAAAGAAGTTTTCGTCGATCCACCCGAGGTTTCAGACGCCGTGGTTCGCGACCATCATTACCGGCCTCGTGGTCGCAATACCCGCGCTGTTCATGAACCTCACCGAGGTAACCGATCTCGCGAGTATCGGTACGCTGTTCGCCTTTGTTGTCGTCTGCGCGGGCGTATTGTTTAAGGACAAAGAGTTCAAGGAAAGCGGGACGCGATTTGTTCCCTATTTCAGCTCGCAATTTGTCCTGCCGGTGATCCTGATCGTTGTAATTGCGGTGATCTATTATTTCAACCCAACATTTGTCAGCGATTTTCTGACCCTCACTCCGGAGAAGGGTGAATCGTCGTTTGGTGCCTTTTCGCACAAGATACCGATGCTGTTTTTTATCGTAACGGCGGTGATACTCGTGTTCTTTAGCCTGACCAAAAAGCTCTCGCTCATCCCGATCCTCGGCTTGCTGTCATGTTTGTACCTGATGACCGAACTGGGCGTGACTAACTGGCTGCGATTTGCCGTATGGCTTCTCTTCGGGTTAGCCGTCTACTTCGGATTTGGCTACATCAGCAGCAACATCGGTCTCGAAGAGCATCGGATACGAAAGCTGAACCTCAATTTGCGGCTTGCGTCGCTGGGCTTCCTGGCATCCGGACTCGGGCTGGCCGGTTCAGCGTTTACGTTTGTCTCCGATTTCGTGACGTACGTGATGCCAAGTGTTTCTGCGAATGGCGTGTTGTACGCCGAATTGGGGCTGTTTTTCGTCGGATTGGCGGTTGGAATTGGCGGCGTGCTTATGCAGCTAAACGCAAAGAGCGAATTGGAAGCGTCGTAGGCCTCGTAGCCAGTCTCGGTGGTTTACAATTCTTTACAATTTTTAAAGGACCAATCGGGTTAGAATTGCGTCTTACAAGGCGGAAATCTGATTTCAAGTTGGGACATTTAGGAGCTATTTTTATGAAAAGAAGTATTGTGTTTGCGGCGTTCCTGTCGCTATTTGTTTTAGCAACCATGGCGTCGGCACAGAAAGCACCGACGGATTTCGGTGGAAAGTGGAATCTCGATCTTGCAAAATCGAAGCTAACGGACCGTGAGAAGCAGACGATCGAGTCGCAGACGATAACTGTGACGCAAACGGCTGCCGACATCAAAATCGAAACTGACACCAAACGTATGGCACCTCCTGCCGGTGCAACCCCTCCAGGCGGCGGCGGTGGTGGTGGTGGACGTCCGGGCGGTGGCGGCGGAGCAGCCGGACCTCAGACATACCCGCTCGGTAAAGAAGCAACCAGCGACCAGCAAATGGGCCAGAACACAGTTCCGGTCACTATGGGTGGCAAGTGGGATGGCTCGAAGCTCGTTTTGACGCGGTCAAGCACGTTCATGGGTCCCAACGGCGAGGTCAAAAGCGTAACCAAGCAGACTTTTGAATTGGGCGCTGATGGCAAAACCCTTACCGTCAACAGCGAGAACACTGGAATGCAGGGCACAACGACTTCGACCAAAGTGTATTCGAAGGGTTAAGGCCAGATGACAATTTGAACTGAAAAGGCGGGCCCGAAGCCCGTCTTTTTTTAGTCTTCGAATTGCAGTTCCTCAATGATCTCGCGCATGTATCTCTTGCCTGGTTCGAGATCCTCGGGCCTTAGCGACACCGCACCGACCACCGCATGGCCTCCGCCGCCGTAGCGTTCACAGATCTCGGCAATGTTGTGAGTTCGAGGACGCGGGGCCCAGGGGTTCGATCCGACCGAGATCTTTGTGCGGAACGAACTCTGGCTGAGAGAGACGACATAGGTCACCTCGGGGTGAAAGTAGTACGGGATGAACTTGTTATAGCCCTCGATACCGGTTCCGGTTAGGTCAAAGCTGACCACGCCTCGCTCGGCAACCGAGCGGTTCTTGATCAATTCGACCGTACTCCAATGCTGTTCAAGGATCGGGGCAAGCTTGGCCTGGATCTCTTCGCTCTCGACAATGCTGTCGAGAGGTTTCTCGGTAAGCATTCGAATGATCTGTTCGACAAACGCCGGATCCTTTTCGCCCTCGATAACTTGCATTAGTTTGAGGGCCGGAGAACGAAGCTCGACACACTGGGCAGGCGATTCGTAAAGGGCTCCGTCGATAATGTGGGCCCAGTGGATCAGCTCATCGAGTTCGGGGTCCGCGAATCCGAACTTTTCCTTTGCGATGCGTGCAATGAACTCGGCGCAGGATTTGCTCGTTGTATCGAGAAACTTCTTGCCGGATGTGTCCGCTCGGAAATGCTCCTCGTCAGAGGGAGTCAAGAACGCCGATTGATGATGGTCGAACCACCAGGTCAGCCGCTCGTCAGGACAATATTTGAAGTCGACGATCGCATTGTCGTCACCGTCAAACTGATCACGGTCGAACGCATTTCCGGCACGATGCATCGTCGGCGTATAGGCTACAACGGCCGTCGGGTCGATCTTGGCCCGGTAAAACTTGGTGAAAATGGCGGCCGACGAAACGCCGTCGAAACAGTTGCCGTGATAAAGTATCCGAAGTTTCATATAATCGCTTTTTTGCCAGCGGGCAAAACATTAAAGGCTAGAGGACGGCTCCGGTTTCGTCAAGGAATAGAACATGAATATCAGGCTTGCTCAGATCGAAGACGCGGAAGCGATGGTCGAATTTAACCAGGCTATGGCCCTCGAGACCGAAAAGAAACATCTTGACCAAGACATACTTAGAAGTGGTGTCAAAGCGGCGTTTAAGGACGAAAATAAGGGATTTTATGTAGTCGCGGAATTCGACGACGGACGCATCGTCGGCGGGCTGATGATCACTTATGAATGGAGTGATTGGCGAAACGCCTGGTGGTGGTGGATCCAAAGTGTTTATGTACGTCCCGAGGCACGGGGCCAGCGTATCTATAGCAAGCTCTACGATTTTGTAAAAGAAAAGGCCATAAAGGCCGGAGCATACGGCATTCGCCTGTATGTCGAGAACGAAAACCATCACGCCCAAAAGGTTTACGAAAAACTGGGAATGCAGGTGTCCCCATATTTGATGTACGACGAGATGCTATGACAACGATCAGTGAGGCGGAGTTTGCCCGGATCTGTCACGGCATCGACGCAGATCGCGAGACGATCATAAAGCACAACCCGATCGGCCCGCCGGATGAGATATTGCTCTGGATGCTGCTGAGCTGCTTGATCAGCTATCTAAATCTGACCGACATCGAGACGCCCTGCTTTACTGGAAAACCAGACGCAAAGACGTATCGGGATGCGATCGTTTTTGTTTTGAACAGCCGCACCGAGCCGGCATTCGATGGCGGCAGGTACCTGGACCAATTGGCCCAATAGATTTCTCCGGGCCCTCAGCGATCTCTGCGCTTAATGACCTGTTTTTAACGCGGAGTACGCAGAGATCGCAGTGAGAAGCGGGGATCGACAGATAACATGTTAATTCAAACCTTTGTCCTGACGCCGTTTCAACAAAACACCCGTATTGTCGCCTGCGAAGCCACACGAAAGGCGATGTGTATCGACCCGGGCGAGCAATCTGCAGAACTTGTAGAATTCATTGAGTCTAACGACCTCGATCTACAGACGATCGCTTTGACTCACGGGCACCTGGACCATATCGGAGGTACTGCGGCGCTTTCGAAGGCCTTTCCTGACGCCGAGATATTGCTGCATGAGGGCGACGAGGACCTTTACTACGGCCTGCCGCATCAGCCGTTGATGATGGGCATACCTCAGGGTCAACTTGCTGAAATGGGATTCGCCTACGAGGCCCCGCCACAGCTGACCCGAAGCTTTGTCCACGGCGAAGTATTGGAAGTTGGTGAACTGCGTTTCTCGGTCCGGCATTGTCCCGGGCATACACGCGGACATGTTGTTCTAGCCGAAGAAAGCGAAAGAGCGGTTTTCACCGGCGACTGCCTCTTCAGCCGAACGATCGGCCGGACCGATCTGCCGGGCGGCGATTTTGACCAGTTGATCGAATCGATCACGGAGCACATCCTCAGTTTGGGGGACGATTTCACGGTCTACTGCGGCCACGGGCCCGAAACCACGATCGGAGATGAAAAAGTGTCGAATCCTTTTCTGAATGGCAACTATCCCGCCGGCCGGTAGTTATTTTTAGCAGGGATATAGTTGGTGGCTTCAACGGCACGCCGGTCATCACACGCGGGAATTTTTCTTGCACAACCTGATGCGTGCTTGTAATATATGCTTGGTTGGACATGGATGATTCCTTCCATTGTCGATCGTTCCCCCGCAATCCCCGAAGTAGTTCCCAGATCATAGATACTGTCTTCACAATGCAATGATGAATAAACTATCTCTCGCGAAACGCATCGCTTGTGCAGGTTTTTCGTTTTTGGTGTTCTTGTCGGTAGCGGCTGTGCCGTCCCGGTCGCAGGATAAAGATTGGCGGCCCGTGACACCCGATGAGCTTCGATCCAAAGATCCCGTAGTTGAAGCCGGCGCCGACGCCGAGGCGATATTTTGGGAAACGTGGATAGACGATACGAGTGACAGTTCTGTAACCATGGTGCACTACGTACGGGTAAAGATCTTTACCGAACTCGGGCGCGAAAAATACAGTAAGTTCGATATCCCATTCGCAAAAGGCCTAAAGATAAAAGACCTCGCCGCACGCGTCGTCAAGCCGGACGGGACCATTACGGAAATTAATAAGGACGACGTCTTTGAACGCGAGATCGTTAAGGCCAGCGGACTAAAGATCAAAACAAAATCCTTTGCCGTACCCAACATCGAGCCAGGTGTGATCGTCGAATATCGCTATAAGGAGGTGTTTGAGAACTCAAGCGCATCGGGCCTGCGAGTCGAGTTTCAGCGCGACATACCAGTACGAAATCTTACGTATTATTACAAGCCTTTCCAAGGTGAGCCTCGATACAAGTGGTATAACCTGGAAGAAACAAAATTTGTTAAGGACCAGAAAGGCTATTATCGTGCCTCCAGATCCAACGTTCCGGCGTTCAAACAGGAGCCGTATATGCCTCCGGAAAGCATGGTCAGGCCGTGGATCAGACTCAATAGCGGGCGAATCTCGATTTGGGGCCTTTTAGGCAAATTCGGGATAGCACAATTTCTAAAAAAGGATGCCGCCGACCTTAAGGTCGCTGCTCTTGAAATAGTCTCTGGTGCGTCGACCGATGAAGAAAAGATCCAGAAACTCTACGAGTATTGCCAGACACAGATCGCGAACACCACATTTGACCCAACGATGACGGATGAGATGCGCCAAAAGCTGCCCGAGGCCAAATCACCAAGGGATATTCTGAAACGTAAGTCGGGCGACTCTAGGTACATTGACATGCTATTCGGCGGTTTTACGTCGTCTCTCGGCATGGAAACCCGGATAGCGTTTGTTGGAGATCGCACCAAAATGCTTTCCACGACAGGAAATCTGGACGAGGAATTTCTTCATCCGGGTGCCATAGCGGTCAAGATCGACGGACACTGGAAATTTTATAATCCGGGCAGCAAGTTCCTGCCCATCGGCAGACTTGCCTGGTACGAAGAAGATACAGCCGCGGAGATCGTGGGTGATCAAAATTTCGCTTTTATCCAAACGCCGAAATCCGATCAGGTGTTCTCACACTCGGACAGGCAAGGAAAGTTCACTCTATCGGAAGATGGCACACTCCAAGGCGATGTGACGATCGAGATGACTGGCCACCCGGCCATTGCATATCGCATGGAAAATTATGACGAGCCCCCGGCAAAGCTTGAGTCCCTTTTGAAAGAAGACGTCAAGCGACAGATCTCGGCGGCGGAGGTTTCGGCGGTCTCGATCGAGAATCTGATGGATCCGACAAAACCCCTGATCCAACGGTACCGGATCAAAGTGCCTAACTATGCTCAAAAGACCGGTAAACGCCTCTTCCTGCAGATGGGGTTTTTTGAATACGGTAAACCAGCAATATTTACGAGCACGGAACGCAAGTACGATATTTTCTTTAGATACCCGTGGTCGGTGACCGACAGTATCGAGATCGCGTATCCCAAAACCTTTGACCTCGACAATGCGGACCGGCCCGCTTTGGTCTCGGCCCCGGGCAACATCGCCACCGACGACATCGGGATAAGCCTTGACCAGGCAAACTCAAACTTGATCTACCATCGAAAGTTTCACTTTGGCGGTGGAGGGATGGTGTTGTTCAAAGCAGCGGTGTATAACGACCTGAAGGTCCTATTTGATGAATTTTACAAAGCGGACTCCCACATCATTACGTTGAAACAGAAGTAACGCAGGCCGCCGCCACATCAAATTCGCTTATGAACGCCAAAGCCCGATGATCTTTGAATCGATCTTAGCCTTCTCTTGAGGCAGGACCCCGCTTGATGGGCATAAAATTTCTCTTGCGTTGCCCAAAATACACTAGTAAAATCAAATTGGCGTCGGACCAAGCCCTCTTTTATTCCTGAACAAGAATTTGTCTCCCGAACTCGGCCGGGTTCTTTTTCAAGATTACCTTATCTTCGAGGTAAGCATGAATCAATCTAATTCATGGACTTGCAATTTTTGCATTGTCCGACTGGCTTGTGTTGGACCATGTATGTCCGTGCATGCATCTTACGTTCTGTCCCCCCAAATTCTGCATCACTTTAGAGGAAAGTATGAACCACGTTTTTACTGAACATCGTTCCTGTTTGGTTTCTTTTTTGTCTGCACTGGTACTAATGATGGCGACGACTGCGATCGTAGGCCAAGATAAAGACTGGCGCCCCGTAACAACAGAAGAGTTACAAATGAAGACCCCAAAAGTTGACGCCGCAGCCGATGCGGAAGCGATGTTTTGGGAGGTTCGCGTCGACGACAGCTCGCCGGATGAACTGGCGTTAGCTAACTACGTCCGCGTCAAGATCTTCACCGAAAAGGGTAAAGACGATTTCAGTAAGCACGATATACCGTTTGCCAAAGGGACACGGATAAGAGACGTATTTGCCCGCGTAACTAAGCCGGATGGAACGACGGTATTGCTGAATAAGGATGACGTTTTGGAACGCGAGATCGTCCGCTCGAGTGGTTTGAAAATAAGAGCGAAGTCGTTCGCTTTACCTGGATTGGAGGTAGGCTCGATCGTCGAGTATCGGTATAAGGAGATAATTGGTTCGGCACAAGCTGATGACATGAGACTTATTTTTCAACGGGACATTCCGGTTGAAAATATAAGCTATTTTGTTAAGCCATATTCCGGGCCGGGCCAATCTGCAATGGGCTATTACCCATTTAATATGGGGAATACGAAGTTTGAAAAGGACAAAGGCGGGTTTTTCCGCGCAACGATGACGAATGTTCCGGCTTTTAGGGAAGAGCCAAGCATGTTGCCCGAAGACGAAGTAAGGTCCTGGATATACCTATATTATGCGCCGGAGCTACCGAAGGCGGACGAGTACTGGGCGCGGATCAGCAAGATGGCTTACGAGAATACAAAAGGGGCCTTAAAAACTACCGACGAGGTTAAGGCCGCTACTGCGCAGGCGATCGCCGGAGCCTCGACTGACGACGAAAAACTTCGAAAGATCTACGATTTTGCGAAAAGCCAGATCAAAAACACCACCTATGCAGACAAGGTGACCGATGACGAGAAGAAAAAGGTGCGAGAGTCGAAAACTGCGACAGACACGCTTCGGATAAAGTTAGGCAGTGCGGGCGACGTTGACCTGTTATTCGGGGCCATGGCTCGGGCGGCAGGCTTTGACGCGCGGCTTGCCCTCTCGGGCGATCGGAGTGAATTATTTCTAGATCGCACGGTACCGAACTACAAGTTGATGCTTGGATCGTCGTGTATTGCCGTAAAGGTCGGAAATGACTGGAAATTCTACAGTCCGGCAAGCTATTTCGTTCCATTCGGAATGCTTGGATGGTCAGAGGAGCAACAACTGGCCTTGATCACTGATCCAAAAGAAATGATCTGGCAGAAGACGCCGTTGTCACCATCTGAACTGTCGATGGAAAAGCGAACCGGTAAATTCAAATTGCTCGAGGACGGGACATTAGAGGGTGAAGCAAGGGTCGAATTTACGGGGCACCGTGCAGCAGCGCATAAGAATTTTAATCGTGGTGATTCGGCGGCAGAGCAGGAAAAGACGCTAAAAAACTGGATCAGATCCAACATTCTGAACACGGCAGAAGTCGTGGAATTTACCATCGAGAACGTGAGCGATCCTGAAAAGCCCTTCGTTTATACTTTCAAGATCCGTGTTCCGGGCTATGCATCGAGAACAGGCAAACGCTTATTTTTCCAACCCAACGTGTTCGAACGCAACTCAAAGCCGCGTTTTGACGCTAACGCCCGCAAATACGACATTTATATTCAGTATCCCTATTCGGAAAAAGACGACGTTACCCTCGAACTGCCACCCGGATTTACTCTCGAAAATGCCGAGGCCCCGGCCCCGATCAAGGATGCTCAGGGCATCGGGGTTCACCAAACGGACATTGGGGTTTCGAAAGACGGAAAAACGTTGGTCTATAAACGAAATTTCTCTTTTGGAAATGGTGGATTCATTCGATTTGGAGCTGCCAGTTACCCTGTCGTGAAAAACTTGTTTGAGACTTTCAATAAGGCAGATGTCCATCAGATGACTCTTAGGCAGACGACAGTCGCAGACGGCAAGTAATTAAGTCGCCGCTTTGGGCGGCACCCCATTCAATGAAGAAAAAAACATTCCCATCTTTCCTGTTCGCGGTATTATTCTTTCTCCTCTTCACCCACGTCGAAGGTGTCAGGGCGGATGATCCGCCGCCAGGATGGCTCCAGGAAGCCGCCCGGATGGCTGTTTCAAAGTATGAGATGAAAGACGTTCCGGCCGTCGTTCTCAGAAATGAAGAAACGGTTTCTGTCAGTTCCGACGGAACTGTTACACGCGTACGGCGTTATGCGGTCAAGCTGTTGCTCCGCGAGGGTCGCGAAGAGGCTTTGGCAAGCGTCGTCTACCAAACGGATGGCGAAAAGGTCCGTGATATAAACGCGTGGTTGATCCGTGCGTCGGGGACTCCGAAATACTACGGCAAAAAAGAAGTAATCGACATCGCCCTCAGGGATAATGATCTATATAACGAGGCTCGCGTAAAGGTCATCAGGGCAGTCGGAGACTCAGACGTGGGGGACGTTTTTGGGTTTGAAACAACAACCGAAGAACGGACCGTTTTCAGCCAGTTTCAGTTTTCATTTCAGAATGATCTGCCAGTAATGTACTCGCGGTTCAGCCTCAATCTGCCATCCGGATGGAGGGCTGACAGCGTCACCTTTAACCGGGACAAGGTCGAGCCAGTAGTGAGCGGCTCGTCGTACACCTGGGAAATGCGTGATATGCAGCCGATACCGCTGGAGGCCGGAAGTCCGAGCCGTTCAAGCGTTTCACCTAGACTGGCGGTCAGTTTCTTCCCCACTCAGGCAACAGCCACGCAGATAAAAACGTTCGCTAATTGGGGCGACGTCGCACGGTGGATGAGTGAGCTTGAGGACCCTCAGATGACCGTCGATGACACTCTCGCTGGCAAGGCGAAGGACCTAACCGCAAATGCTAAAACTGAACTTGAGCGGATCAGGGCGATATCCCAGTATGTCCAGCAGATCCAGTATATCTCGATCCAGATCGGTGCCGGCCGCGGTGGCGGATATCGGCCGCATACGGCGACAGAGATTTTTGCAAAATCGTACGGCGACTGCAAGGACAAAGCGAACCTGATGAGGGCAATGTTAAGCGTGCTGCGGATCCCTTCGTATATGGTCAGCATCACCGCCGACGATTCGACCTACGTGAGGGCCGAATGGGCATCCCCGCACCAGTTTAATCATTGCATCATTGCTATAAAGGTGAGCGATGAGACCAAAGCACCGTCAGTAGTGACCCATCCTACGCTTGGAAGGCTGCTGATCTTTGACCCGACGGACGCTTACACACCGGTCGGCGATATTCCGGAGGATGAACAAGGCAGCTTAGCTCTTATCGATCACAAGGATACCGATGCTCTTGTGACAGT
The DNA here is from genome assembly GCA_038245555.1 of Pyrinomonadales bacterium. GTDB lineage: Bacteria > Acidobacteriota > Blastocatellia > Pyrinomonadales > Pyrinomonadaceae > OLB17. Next base: position 89,878 of record JBBRSH010000002.1, read on the forward strand.
GCCGGTCATACCGGCGGAACTCAATCGTCTAGATCGAAATGTCGAGATATCGCTTGGAACCGACGGCGGCATCACAGGAAAGTTGAACGAAAGGACCAGCGGCCAAAGCGCGGCTCTGGAGCGCGGAAGATCGCGGCGGTTGTCGTCAGCGGACTATAACCGGATGATTGAAAGCTGGATCTCCCGCGGGGCAACCGGAGCTAAGACATCTAAGATCGAGACCAGGGACAGTAATGAGGATGGTAATTTTAACCTGAACGTAGAGTTTTCGGCAGCCTCTTACGGTCAGCTGATGCAGGGCAAATTGATGGTCTTCAAGCCGGCCGTTGTTAGCCGTCTTGACCGAATGTCATTTACCGAAGGCAAACGCTTTCACCCGTATGTGATCGAGGCGTCGACGTACTCGGAAAGTGTGAAGATCAAGTTGCCGGTGGGTTTTGGCGTTGATGAGATGCCTGACGCAACAAATGTCGAAACGGCCTTTGGTAAATACTCGACGAGCTACACCGTTAGCGGCGAGTACCTCACCTTCACGAGATCGATGAAACTCAACCGTTCGACCATTCCAGCAGATAAATACGATTCGATCCGCAGTTTCTTCGGACGGGTTCGAGCAGCAGAACAAGCACCGGTTGTTCTGGTCAAGAAGTAGGATCTCGTCAAAAAGGTAAAAAAGAGGGGCTGCAAGATCGCAGCCCCTAAATTTTTTGGAATGGTTGGGATCTACGCGACCGTGATCTCTTTCGTAAGATAAACATCCTGGATCGCATTGAGGAGCCCAACGCCCTCGGCCATCGGCCGTTGAAACGCCTTTCGTCCCGAAATAAGGCCGGTTCCGCCGCCGCGCTTGTTTACGACCGCGGTTCGTACGGCATCGGCAAGATCACTCGCCCCTTTAGACTCGCCGCCAGAATTGATCAAGCCGCAGCGTCCCATGTAGCAGTTCGCGACTTGGTAACGAACGAGATCGATAGGATTGTCCGTCGTCAATTCGGTGTAGATCCGCTGATCGGTTTTTCCGTAGCTGCTCTCTATGTTGAGAGCATTGTAACCGCCATTTCGCTCAGGCAGCTTTTGTTTGATGATGTCAGCTTGGATCGTAACTCCAAGATGGTTCGCCTGCCCCGTCAGGTCGGCAGCTGTATGCATATCGCCCTGTGCTGTCTTAAATTTTGGATTGCGAAGATAACACCAAAGAACCGTCGCCATCCCGAGCTCGTGGGCGTAGGCGAATGCTTCGGCGACCTCGGTTATCTGCCGGGTAGATTGATCAGATCCGAAGTAGATCGTCGCACCAACGGCGACCGCACCCATATTTCTCGCCTGCTCGATGGTACCGAACATCACCTGATCGAACTGATTGGGATAGGTCAGCAACTCGTTGTGGTTGATCTTTACGATAAAGGGGATCTTATGAGCATATTTACGGGCGACCGAGCCCAGTACCCCGTATGTTGACGCAACCGCGTTGCAGCCGCCTTCAATCGCTAATTTGACGATATTTTCGGGGTCGAAATACGCGGGGTTGGGAGCGAAACTAGCTCCGGCCGAATGTTCGATACCCTGATCGACCGGAAGGATGGATAGATAACCAGTACCGCTTAGCCGGCCGTGATCGTTGAGCGTCTGTAAACTACGAAGCACATTCGGATTGCGGTCTGAATTAGTCCAAATGCGATCAACAAAATCGCCACCGGGAAGATGAATATTTTCCTTTGGAATCGTTTTAGATACGTGGTTTAGAAGCAGATCGGCATCGGCCCCGAGCATTTCCTGAACCTTACTGTAATCGACGGTCATCAAAATTTTCTCCTGAAAAAGATCTTAAAAAGCATGGATTTCGGGAATTATAACACACGCGGAGTTCCCGCCCTCCCGACCTCCCGCCGCGTTGTGCGGCATTCAAAATATTTGCTCGGTCTCGATCGACAAAGTAGACTCAAGATTTATGGCTGAATCGATCACCTTTACCAGCACGGCTGACAGAAAAACGATCTACGATGAGATCGAGCCGCAATCGGCGGCTCTGATTGCCGGTGAAACCGATCTGATCGCAAATCTTGCAAATATTGCCGGAGTTTTGCGGCAGGCTTTCGGATTTTTCTGGGTAGGATTTTATCTTCGCAAAGAGGGACAACTTGTTCTGGGCCCATTTCAAGGGCCGATCGCGTGCACGCGTATCGACTTTGATAAAGGTGTCTGCGGGCATGCGTTTACAACCAAAAAAACCGTCATCGTTCCGAATGTCGATGAATTTCCGGGGCATATTACCTGTGCAAGCGAGTCAAAGTCGGAAATTGTACTGCCCATATTCGCGCCTGACGGCGAGGTTCTTGGCGTACTCGACGTCGACAGCGATAAGGTCGACGATTTTTCAGAAACGGACGCTATTGGGCTCGGACGAATCGTGCAACTGCTTGAAAATACATTGTCGGCCGCAGGCGCGGCAAACGATAAATGAACCCTGTCGAATATCCATTCTGGGTTTGGGCCGCATTTTTCGCAATTGTTTTCATTGCGCTCTTTATTGACCTTGGGATCGTCAACCGGCGTCCTCATACACCCACAAGGAGAGAGACCGTTGTTTGGAGCCTGGTCTGGATCTCGCTTGCCGTATCCTTCAATGTATTTATCTTTTGGCAATTCGGTCAGTTCAAGGCTAAAGAGTTTTTCACCGGCTATCTAATCGAGTTGTCGCTCTCGATCGATAATCTTTTTGTATTTCTTTTGATCTTCAGCTACTTCAAGGTTCCCTCGAAGTTTCAGCATAGAGTCCTGTTCTGGGGTATCGCGATGGCCCTTATTCTGCGCATGATGATGATCTTCGCCGGTGCCCAGATCGTGGAAAGCTTTCACTGGGTGCTCTATTTTTTTGGAGCCTTTCTGATCGTCACGGGTATCCGGATGTTCGGCGATGACGGTGCATTCGAACCCGAAGAAAGTGCGATCGTAAGACTGACCACTCGTTTCGTTCCTATTTCGAACGAGTACGATGGAGAAAAATTCTTCACAAAGCTGGACGGAAAGCGAATGGGGACCCTTTTATTACTTGTATTAGTGGTTATCAACATCGCCGACGTGGTTTTCGCGGTTGATTCCATTCCCGCGATTTTCGGGATAACAACTGACCGATTTATCGTTTACACCTCGAACATATTTGCGATACTCGGTTTGCGGACGTTTTTCTTCCTGCTCGTTGATCTTGCGAAACGGTTCCAGTACCTGAAGTACGGGATAGCATTCGTGTTAAGCTTTATCGGCGTCAAAATGCTCTTGCCACTTTTTGCCGCCGGTTTGATAATGTTAATAGGCACCGAAACGGGCTCTGCATTTCGCTCGTTTTTGCAGCGTTATGTAAGCCAGGAATATGACCGAGCGATCATCGATATTTCACTTGCGATAGTATTGGGTTCGATCGCCCTGTCGGCGATCTTGTCATGGTTTTTTCCGCAGAAAGAGGCCCGCATTGAAGCCGATTAGGCCCGCCGCTAATGGACGATAATAAATATCGCAAATTCTACGTTGAATGGTGGAACATTCAAAAGAGCACGATGTACGGGCTCGCGGCTTTTATCATTCTGGCGGCCGCCATCGGCGGTGGTCTCTGGTATGCCTCGAAGCATGACTTGTTCGTACCCAACCCTGGACGAGAGATTCCAAAAGACGCCGCACGAGTTGTTTCCTTTGAGGGAGATGTAAGGATCATTCGCTCTCAGACGCGGGAGACCATTTTGGTTACAAAAGAAACCTATGTTTCCGCAGGCGATACGATACAAACCCAGGCCGATGGACGAGCGATCCTTCAAATGATCGACGGCTCGATGTATTCCGTTAAGCCGAACAGCACGGTTGTCATCCGCGACAGCACATCTTACCTGGGCGGAAGAAATGTCCGCGTCCGGGTGGACGACGGACAGCTAAATGTAAGGACCAATGATCAGCCAGCGGATAGCCTGAACATAGTGGAAATGGGCGACTCAGAAAACCAGCTTCAGCCTAAGACCGATGCTAGTTTTAATACGAACGGTCCTGATGGCGGCGAGATACGGATCAGCCGAGGTGGCGTCGAGACAACGATCGGCGGGGAGAAGACCACTCTCGGTGAGAATGAATACGCCTCGATAAAAGGGAACAAACTCTCTGCGAAAGAGAAACTTCTGGCTCCCCCAAGGGCGATCTCGCCAGATAATAACGGCCAGCTCGTGGATTCGTCCGGCAACGGAGTTAATGTCACGTTCAATTGGCAAGATTCAGAAGCCGGGAATGCAGTGAATTACTATTTGCAGATCGCCAAAACCTCGAACTTTGCATCCGATTCGATCATGGTCGATCGGGCAGCACTCACGACGCACGAATTCCGGCTCACCGGACTGCTGCCAGGAGCCTATTACTGGCGTCTCAAATCAACGGGGAAATCGGGTCAGATCACAAATTGGAGCGAGGCATTTAGATTTGTGGTCGTCAAGGGAAGCGGCGGCGCCACGATCGACGCCGCGGAATGGACCGTTGAGCCGGTTGGCGGCAACGTTTACTTAATTGGTGGGCGGACCCTGCCGGGGATGGTCGTTCGTGCCCTGGAACGCCAGGTATTTGCCGGCCCGGACGGGTCGTTCAAGATTCAGGTCTCGACCCCGTCAACCGAGGTTCGCGTCGAGATCGGCGACGACCGCGGTAATCGCAGCGGTTATATCTTATCGATGAGATCGGGAAATCTGGTCGGCCGATACTAAGTTCGAGTCAAGAATGGGTTCAAACCACGACCATGGAACAAATACCCGGGGAAACGGGCGCCAAAGCCGTCTAGGGTTTGCTCTGATTCTGACCGCTCTCTATATGGTTGCGGAAGCGGTGGGCGGCTGGCTGGCAAATTCCCTTTCGCTGATCGCCGATGCCGCCCACATGTTAACCGATGTGGCCGCTCTGAGCCTTACGATCTTTGCGTTTTGGTTTGCAGGCCGGCCGGCAACTTCCCGTAAGACCTACGGCTACTACCGTATCGAGATCCTGGCCGCATTTATTAACGGCGTTATTTTAGTATTGCTGTCTATCGGTGTGATCTATGAGGCCGTTATCAGATGGCAGGCTCCGCCGCCAGTAAAGGGCCTTGAACTCACCATTGTTGCCGTCGGCGGCCTCGTTGTAAATATCATCGTTGCCAAACTGCTGCATTCCGATCACAAGCATGATCTCAATATGCACGGTGCATGGCTGCATGTCATGGGTGATCTGCTTGGGTCGGTAGCAGCGATCGGGGCTGGCGCGCTGATTCTGGCGTTCGGTTGGCTTTGGGCAGATGCGTTGTGCAGCGTTTTGATCAGCATAGTGATCATTTACGGTGCATGGAAACTCGTCTCAGAATCGGTAAACGTTCTGCTCGAGGGCACGCCGCGGCACATCGATCTGGCGTCCGTGGAATCTGTGATGCGCGAAACACAAGGCGTCGCCGGCATTCATGACCTGCATGTATGGACAATATCATCCGGGATCGAGGCGTTGTCAGTACACATAAATCACGATGACAATGTTTCGCACTCCGACCTCCTGGTTTCGGTTCGAGAACGGCTTCACGATCGTTTTGGTATAGACCATCTAACCATCCAGATGGAATCGTCCAATCACGAGACCGAGGCCGTATATGTCTGCGAAACCGGAACGAAATGCTTTGAACCAGCCCGCCAGTCATGATCCACTCACATAAATGGCCCACATCGATCTAAGATACGGACATTCCAGCATCCCGCTCGATTTCGACGAGGATCGATTTGAGATTCTCGGCAGCTCCGACGACGGGATTCCTTTGACCGATGAGCAGATAGGGTCCAAAATTGAAGACCCGATCGACTCGCAAAAACTCGAAGACATCGTCTCTGCCGGCGAGACCGTCCTGATCGTTGTTCCGGACGCAACTCGTCAGGTCGCCTGCGATCAAATGGTGAACTTGCTGGTTCGCCGCCTGATCGCGAATGGCACGAACGCATTCGACATCCGTATTATTTTCGCAACCGGTATACACCGGAAAGTAACCCGTGACGAAAAAGATTCCATTTTGAGCCCGTTTATTAATCAACGGATCAAAACCCTCGATCATGATCCCCGTGATCTCGCTCAGATCGTTTCGCTGGGGGAAACCGCTATGGGCATACCGATCGAGCTAAATCGCGCGCTTTTCGAACATGACAAGGTGATCCTTATCGGCGGTGTTTCATTTCATTATTTCGCGGGTTTCACGGGCGGCCGTAAACTTGTCTGTCCCGGCCTCGCCTCTTCGCGAACGATCTCGGCTACGCACAAACTTGCCTTTGACTGCGAAAAAATGACTCGTCGTGAAGGTGTCGCCACCGGTCTACTTGACGGAAATGCGGTGCACGAGGCATTTGAAGAGATCGTCCGAAAGATCGAAACCTCGTTTGCTATTAATACGATCGTAAATGACAAGGGCCAGGCCATCGATGTGTTTTGCGGCGATTGGATCTCGTCCCACCGGACCGCCTGCGACACCTATGCTCGCGGGCACACCGTCCAACTGTTAGAGCAACGCGAGCTGGTCATCGTAAGCTGTGGAGGCTTTCCGCATGACATAAACGTCATCCAGGCTCATAAAGCATTGGAGGCCGCCTCACACGCCTGCAGGCCCGGAGGAACGATCCTTCTCGTTGCCGAGTGCTCCGAAGGAACGGGACGAAGCGACTTTCTAACGTGGTTTGAGGCCGACAACAGTGATGCCGCGGCCCGCAAATTATGCGAGCGCTATCAAGTCAACGGACAGACTGCGTGGAGCCTCCTTAGAAAGACAGAGAGCTTTCAAGTCGGGATCGTGACCCAATTGAGTAAAGCGGATCTGGAACGAATGCGATTTACGGCAGTCGGTTCACTCGACGAGGCAATTAGTAAGGCCGGCCCCGATGGAACCGGCTATATCATCCCAAACGGCGCAAAATTGAATATTAAGATTGCTTGACGGAAAAGGTTCTTGCGATAGCGTCCGTCTGATGCTGGATCGATCGGAGACTGTCCTTCAACCCCGCAAAACGCAGGACATAAACGGTTATATCACCAGCCCGTAAAAAGTACATGCGGCCGCTCATCAGTTTTCCGGAGCGTACAAATTCGTAATTGAAAACGATACCGCGAAGGCGTCCGGCAAAATTCTCCTCTTTTCCGGCGACAAAACCTGGAAGGAACTGGAGTTTTTGCTCTTCATCGCGAATTGCGTCGGACAGCAGAATATCCTTGCGGATCGACAATTTACGCACTTCAAGGTGTCCATCTATCCGGTCACCATACACGTATTCGACGTTCGGGCTGGTTTCCGAGGGCTTTACCGTCATCTTCCATTTAGCGTCAGGAAGAGTGAAGCTATATTCGACGCTGGGCGAACTAAAAATATCGTCTTGACAGAACAGCGGGCTCGAGGCAAATATGAGGATCGAGATCGAAAACAAACCAAGTAAAATGTTTCTTTTGATCTTCACTATCTTTTTCATTTTCTCTCCGCGAATGACTACTTTAGTTTACCGCAATTACAGATCAATTTCGATGTGTTTGATGACGACGGCTTTCTTTTTGTTGCCTTGTGCGGGAAATGCCCGACCAAGCGAGCGCGGTCACATTTTTCGCCTAATCCCAGATCGATTGCGTCTAAGCTAGCAGAGAACGAAACGTCTTTTTACGTTTTAATATAATTGAGGTGCTGAAACGATGAGTATTATTAAGTCTTTTTCACAGAAGTTGGCGGCAATGCTGATGCTTTTCTCGCTCGTCTCGCCGCTGCTTGCCGGCGATGGCGGAGTGGACAACGGAGCGAAACCTTTGACGGAGGACCAACGGATCCTTCATGTGCTAAACCGTCTGGGTTTTGGCGCTCGGCCAGGTGATCTTCAGAAGGTCAAAGCTATGGGCCTACAAAAATACATAGATCAGCAGTTAGATCCGTCGTTGATCGATGATCGCATCGCCGAAGCGAAAGTGAAAGACCTCGACATTTTTAATATGTCGACGGCCGAGTTGTTTGCAAAATACCCTAACCCGGGAGCTTTGCTGCAGCAACTTGAAGGGCAGAAGGCCAATAACAAGGCGGCAAAGGCCACGGCCGACATGAAGGATACCCCGGCCGGCCCGCAGGCAGCACCAAAGGCTCAAGCCGATCTTACGCAAGCGGAACAGCGGGAACGGCGCCAAAAGATCGCCGAGCTTTACAGCAAATACGATCTCAAACCGGCTGCCCAGATCGTGCCCGCGATCGCAGCCAACCGTATCTTACGAGCGGTTTATTCCGAACGTCAGCTTCAGGAAGTAATGGTCGATTTTTGGCAAAACCATTTTAATGTTTATGAAGGCAAGGCTGCAGTCCGGTGGTATATACCGAGTTATGAACGGGATGTGATCCGCAAGAACGCCCTCGGAAACTTTAAGGATCTTCTTGCCGGAACAGCCCGACACCCGGCGATGCTTTTTTTCCTTGATAACTACGAGTCGGTTTCGCCAAACGCCAGCAACCCTGCAAACAATGCAAACGCTCAACGGCTGCAGGAAATGATCAAGAGCGGCCGGCAAATTCCACCGCAAGCTCGCGAACGCCTAAAAAAACAATACGGTGTGAATGACACTCAACTCGACCAACGCCTGAAGGAGATGCGTAGCAACCCGCAGCCAGCTCCGCAAAACAGGCAGGCTCGCGGGATCAACGAAAATTACGCTCGTGAATTGATGGAGCTTCATACTCTCGGCGTCGATGGTGGTTACACGCAGAAGGACATAGTCGAGGTTGCAAAATGCTTTACCGGATGGACGATCGCCGATCCGCGAGGATACCGGCGGGCAGCGGCCGCGACGATCCAGGGTACAGAAGACAAACGGGTCGGTCGCCTTCAACGTCAGCAGGGAGTGCCGGACGATGTAGATAGCGGCGAGTTTTACTTCAACGCCCGTTGGCATGAGACCGGTTCAAAAAGCGTTCTCGGCCAGACCATCAACGAGGGTGGGGTTAAGGACGGCATGAAGGTTCTCGACATACTCGTTAATAGCCAGGCGACCGCAAAATTCATCGCGAAAAAGCTGGCCGTGAAATTTGTCAGCGACAAGCCAAGCGATGCCTTGGTCGGAAGAATCGCAGATGCATTTCATTCATCGGGCGGTGATATCAAGACAACATTGAAGGCTCTTTTCTCCGACAAGGAATTCTTCGCTCCCGAAACCTATCACGCCAAGATCAAGACACCGTTTGAACTTGTTGCCAGCTCGATCCGGGCGATCGGCGCCGAAACGTCCGGCGGCCCGCCAATGCTCGCAATGCTTAACAAAATGGGCGAGGTCCCCTATGGCTATCAGGCACCGACCGGATATCCCGATATGGCTGAAGACTGGGTCAACACGGGTGCATTGCTGGAGAGAATGAACTTTGCGATCGCGATCGCCAGCAATCGCATACCCGGAACGCGAGTAGATCTCAAAAACTTCGCTGGAAAAGACAAGTCGCAGATCCTCGATAAGGCGATCGCGGCAATACTCGACGGCGAAATTTCCCCGGCAACAAGGGCCCTGCTGACTAAACAGCTGGAACAGCCGCTTCCGGACGTCAACGCGGGAAAGGAAATGACAGATGCGGGAATGGACGTGCCGAACATGCGGGATGCCGGTCAGGCCGGCGGGCAAAACCGGCAGGCGAGGCTGCTCGCACCAACCGGAAACCCCGATGTTTTCAAGGCGGTCAGTCTTGTGCTCGGGACGCCGGAATTTCAGCGACAATGAACTGAGTTAGAAACCAGAGATGCCGGAGATCAGCTTGAAAAAGCCGATCTCCGGCTTTTTTGTAGGAAGACCTGTGTCTCGCTGCAAAAAAGCGGATAATGACAAAGCTGGGTAAATGTGTTTACATTTTCATTTGCTGATCACATCCGCCCATTTGGGCGTGATCGTTGTCCAGGGGACCTGTTTGACCGCTGAAATTGATCATTCCGTAGAAATTACCAGAATCACGCCACCCAGATCATGGGCGCGGATCGGCCTTCGCGATCTCTGGGCGTACCGCGAACTCCTTTATTTTCTAACGTGGCGCGATGTCAAGATACGTTACAAACAAACAGCGATCGGAGTTCTTTGGGCAATTCTGCAGCCTGTCGTAACGACGGCAATATTTACTCTGCTTTTTAGCAGTTGGGCACGCTTTGACACCGGTGATGTGCCGTACCCTTTGTTTGCTCTCAGCGCTTTGGTCATCTGGCTATTTGCCCATGGAGCAATAACGATCGCTAGCAACAGCTTTGTAAGCCACTCTAATCTGGTCACGAAGGTGTATTTTCCGCGTCTCATTGTCCCTATCGCGGCAACTCTCGCAGGGCTTTTCGACCTGATCTTTAGCGTTGCGATATTGTTGGTGATGATGCTTTATTACCGCACGACACCGACGGTCAGCCTGATATTCGCCCCGTTGTTCGTCGTCCTCGCTTTCGTTCAGACTGCGGCTTTCGGTACTTTACTTTCAGCGTTGAACGTTCGGTTTCGGGATGTTAAATTTGCCCTGCCATTTCTGCTGCAGGTTTGGATGATCGCGTCGCCGATCTTCTATCCGGCAAATATAGTTTCTGAAAAATGGCGGCTCCTGTTTGCGATCAATCCGCTGACGGGGATCATCGAAGGTTTTCGTAGCTCGTTGTTTGGTAGGCCGTTCGATTGGCAGGTAATTGGAGTTTCAACCGCGTCGATTATTGTGTCGTGCGTTTTATCGTTATACATCTTTAAGCGAATGGAGGACGATTTTGCCGATGTGATCTAAACGGCCCTTTTTTCTCGATAAATGCAGGTCATTAAAGCGGAGAATCTGTCGAAAAGCTACGTCCTCGGCGACGTCAAGCACAACTCGCTGCGGGACACATTCAGCGGTTTTTTTAGCCGTGAACGGCGAAGGTCCTCGAAGCAGATCGTTAAAGCCCTCGACAATGTCAGCTTTGAGGTAAACGACGGCGAAACTCTCGGCATCATTGGCCGTAACGGGGCAGGCAAATCGACCCTGCTGAAGATCCTCTCACGAATAACCAAGCCAACGAGCGGCTTTGCGGAGATACGCGGCCGAGTCGGCAGCCTGCTTGAGATCGGGACCGGATTTCACGCTGAGCTCACAGGCCGTGAAAACATCTATCTGAATGGCGCGATCCTCGGGATGAAGCGGGCGGAGATCGAGCGAAAATTTGATGAGATCGTAGCTTTTTCGGAGATCGAGCGGTTTCTCGACACGCCGGTCAAACGTTACTCCAGCGGAATGTACATGCGATTGGCCTTCTCGGTCGCGGCGCACCTCGAGCCTGAAGTGCTGATCGTTGACGAAGTACTTGCAGTCGGCGATATGGCCTTTCAGCAAAAATGTCTCGGCAAAATGGACGAGTTCGGCCGTTCGGGCAGGACCGTCCTATTTGTCAGCCACAACCTCGGGAGTCTGTCCCAGATATGCACGAAAGGCCTTTTGCTCGATCACGGTAAGTTGATCGAATACGGCGGCATTGACGAGACGATCGATACTTATCTGGGCATGGCATCTGCCGAAAAACAGTACAAGATCGATGGGTTAGACCCCGCGAAACCGGCACAGATCACCGAAGCATTCGTCACAAATGAAGGCGGCACGGTTACGGGCGAGGTAGCGCACGACGAGGGGTTTTGCCTGAATTTCACTGTCCATGTGGACCGGCCGATACGCGGATCGATGTTTTGCGTCGCCCTGTTGAATAAGTACAAGGAACGCGTTTTCACCGAGCACCGACTTGTCGAAGAGTTCGTGCCTGAGGGGAGCAAAGATGTCCAAATAAAATTTGGGATACCGAAAGATTTCATCGCCCCCAACAGCTACTCGTTTCTATTGCAGATCTTCATGCAGGAAGGTGAGGTGATCGATAATAATTTTGATATTTGTCCGGTGACGATCGTCGATACTGGTTCCGATCTTTCAGTTTATAAGGACTATGGGTACGTTCAGGTAAGATCTACGTGGGAAACTGTCACGAAATAACGTAACTTTAGTGGAAACCGAAATTGCACGACAATTTATTGATATCAGCCTTCGTCCCCGGACGATGTTTTACTACGTTCCCCGGACCGCGATACTTGCCGCTTTTCGCGAGGTAATTCCGTCGTTTTCGGGAAAAGTTCTGGATCTGGGCTGCGGATTCATGCCGTACCGACAATTGGTAGAGTCGAATAGCAATGTTGAAGAATATACTGGTGTCGATCTCGCGGGATCTGCGATATATGGTTCGGTCAGGCCTGATCTCACGTGGGATGGCTCGAAAATTCCGTTGAATGATAGTTCAATGGATTGTGTGATCGCGACCGAGTTTTTGGAGCACCATTCCGAACCGCAGTTGGTTTTGGGCGAGATCCACCGGGTCCTAAAGCCGGGCGGCCTGCTGTTTGCTACGGTTCCGTTTATTTGGAATCTACACGAGATACCCCATGACGAGTATCGCTACACGCCGTATTCCATCGATCGGTTGCTGACCTCGGCCGGTTTTTTCGATGTAAACGTCACTGGTCTTGGCGGTTGGAACGCCGCGCTGGCACAAATGATAGGTTTATGGGTTACGTTTGCGAAAATGCCGCAATTCATCCGCAGGTTGATGCAGATGGTCGTATTCCCGATCTTCGTCTTACTTGTGAAAACCGACCACCGGCCGATGACGTTTGACGACACCGAAAACTCGATGTTTTCCGGACTCAGCATAACTGCGCTCACCAAATAGAGCTTATGAAGCGGTTCCTTTTTATCGGACATGACGCGAGCCGCAGCGGTGCCCCGTTCGTTCTTCTCTACCTTCTCCAATGGATCAGAAGCAATCATCCAGATTCCGTGATCGATCTGTTACTGCTCAACGGCGGCGAACTTGAAGACAAATATCGCAAGGTCGCGGACGTTGAAGTACTCCCTGAATTTGAAAACACAAACCCATTATCGCGGGCCTTTCGCCGAATGCGAGGAGCATTCGACCGGGAATATGCCTTGAGGATCAAAAGCCTTCCGCATTTTGAGCGAGAGTATGACGCCGTCATCGGAAACACTGTTGTAACGCTTCGGCATCTGGCACTCTTCAAAAACAGGGGATTTCAAACCGTTAGTTGGCTTCATGAACTCGACCGTGCTGTAGAGGCTCTTGGAATGACGGAAGATCTCAAGCTCTTGTCGCCGAGCATCGACCGGTTCATTGTAGGCTCGGGAGCGGTCGCCGAAATGCTAGGTCGTTTTGGCGTATCGAGCCCGGTCGATCGAGTTTATGAATTTTCGCCGCGTGGATCGTCGGCCGAAATTGACGTGACGTCGGTCCGACGTGAACTGAACATTCCCGCCGACGCATTTGTCGTCGGAGCCTGTGGAACGGTCGAAAATCGGAAGGGGACCGATCTGTTTATCGGAATGGCAAGAAAACTGCTCATGGCTAATCCGGAGTTTCGTTTCTTGTGGATTGCTCGAAAAGACGCGGAGTCCGATCCGATGTACAAGGAAGTGATCGAGTCGATCCGTAAACACGGCCTGAACGATCGTGTAATGATCATCAGATCCGAATTCTCGCCGGCAAATTATTTAGCCGCTCTCGACATATTTGTATTGTCTTCCCGCGAAGACCCGTTTCCGCTGGTATGCCTTGAGGCGGCCAATCTAGGCAAACCGGTCGTATGTTTCGCCGATGCCGGTGGCATGCCTGAGTTTGTTGGCGATGACGCGGGAGCAGTCGTTCCTTTCGAGGATGTAGATGCGATGGCCAGATCCATTGAGTCGTTCTATCAGGATCCGGAAAAAAGGAAAAAGGCCGGCAGGATAGCTCAAAGAAAAGCACAAACCGACTTTTCGACCGAGACTGCCTGCCGCTCGATATTTCAGATAATTACGCTGATCTAACCAATCAGTAAGCAAAAGCCGTTCGCCCGATCGCAAATATCTTGATCAAGACAAGCCCCGCAAGAAAACCGCCGATATGTGCCGCGTACGCGACTCCTCCGCCGCCTGAAGGCGACAGAAATCCCAGCACGGCCTGGTACACGATCCATACACCGATCGCGACAAATGCGGGCACCGTGGTTAGCATATTAAATAGCAGAGCGCGAACGGACCGATTAGGGAACATTAAGAGATAGCCGCCGAGAATTCCGGAGATCGCTCCCGAAGCGCCGATCATGGGAATTACCGAATCGGGTCCCATGATTATCTGGCCGGCCGCTGCCGCAAAACCACAGATCAGATAGAAAACAACATATCGGAAATGCCCGATCAGATTTTCGATATTATCGCCAAATATCCAGAGGAAGAGCATGTTGCCGCCGATATGCATGATGTCACCATGCATAAACATCGAGCTCAGAAAGTTGAAGTAAACCGGCAGCGGCGACGCAAAAAGCATGATCTGACCCGTATGTCCAACGGAATCTCGGATCACCTGTACGCCGCTGAGATCGACGCCAGTCGTAATTTCCTTTGGAACAAGAGCAAATGCATTCGTGAAAGCATCATTGTTACCGAACTGCTGCAGGATCAGGAAGACAAGGACATTTACGCCGATGATGGCATAATTTACGATGGGCTGGATTCGCCGATCAGAATTGTCGTCACCCATTGGGAACATCGGCTACTCTCTCCTATGCGGAAACTAAAGCGGGCTCGCCAGTTACGGCTTCCAATTCGTCTTCTTCTTTACGCCATTCATCGTTGCGGAACGCCTTTTCCCACTTCGCGATCACTACCGTCGCCAGGCAGTTGCCGACGACATTTGTCGAGGTGCGGGCCATGTCCATCAGCTCATCTACGCCGAGGATGAGGATAACTCCTTCGATTGGCAGCTTGAACGACGCAAGCGTGCCAAGCAGGATCACAAGGGATGCTCGCGGAACGCCGGCAACGCCTTTCGACGTTAGCATTAGAACTGCGACCATCAATATCTGATCACCCCACGACATCTCCACACCAGCTGCCTGCGCGACGAATACCGAGGCAAGGGCAAGGTAGAGCGTCGTGCCGTCCAGGTTGAAACTGTAGCCGGTCGGCAGTACAAAACCGACAATCCGTCGCGGCACGCCAAGGCGGGCCATGTTTTCCATCGCGGTTGGCAGGGCGGATTCGCTTGACGTCGTTGCAAACGCGATCGATGCAGGTGTCTTTACAGCATTAAAGAAATCACGCAGAGGCACTTTAAATATGAGACCGATCGGCAGGAACACGAGCGTGATCATTGCGACCAGCGCTCCATACAAGGTCAAAACAAGAGCGCCTAGATTCTTCAAAACGCCTAGTCCTTGTTCGTTATGTGCGATGGTGTAGGCCATGGCAGCGCCAACGCCGACTGGTGCAAATTTCATGACAAACTCCGTGAATTTGAACATGATATCGGCCAGCGACTGGCACCATTCGACCACTGGCTTTGCTTTTTTCCCGATCGCAGTCACAGCAAGAGCGAACAGGACCGTGAACACAACGATCTGGAGCACATCGCCCTCGGCCATCGCCTTTATTATTGATGTTGGTGAGAGATGGGCGATGATGTCGCCAAAGGTCTGGGCCGGAGCCGGTGGATCGGGTGCGGTTAGGCCTTTGGCGGCCGCATTGGCAGCCTCCGCTGCTTTTTGCACGGCTATTGCGGCCTGTTTTTCACCTTCCACAGCGGCGGCCGGGTCCGTCGCTGACCGGGCACGAAGTTCTTCAGCCTGCTTCCATGCGTCGGTCGATTCTTTCGACAGGTCTTGGGCCTTTTTTGCAAGAGTCGCTTTGTCATCGCCCTTTGCGATACCGGCCAGCGAAACCCCGTCGCCCGGACGTGTGATGTTGACCGCGGCAAGACCGATGAAAAGCGCGATCGTAGTGACGATTTCAAAATACACAAGTGCCTTGATGCCTATCCTGCCGACCTGCTTGATATCACCCGTTCCGGCGATACCGACAACAAGTGTCGCAAATATCAGCGGTGCAATGATCGACTTGATCAGGTTCAGAAAGAGCGTCGAGAGCGATCTCGCAAAACCGAGAAGTGTTTGGGTCTTGATCCCAAACACTACATGATCGTTGCCGGAGCTAATATCGAGCGTGTGGATCAGCCAGCCGACAAAAATTCCGATCACGAGACCGATCATGATCTTCCAGGTCAACGAGATCTTTGGCAGTTTCATATTTTCTGATGTTTGCTCCTGCAGTCTGCGTTAGGGCACCGGCTGCAAATTGAATTGCGGATTTTTGAGAGTTTAGCAGATGTGCCCCGATTTTGGAATTTTTGGTAGCATTAGAATTGAATGTTCGAGTCTATACACTTTAAATCACACGGTCGAGCAACCACCGCCGCTTCAAAGTCCGAGGTAATTGATGCCCTGCGCGGCATAGTCGGTATCGAGAATGTCGTAATCGATGCTGAAAAGGTCGAGCCCTACGGCGCCGATGCGGTAAAAGAGAAATTCCCGCCGGAGGCAGTTGTCTTTCCGGAATCGACCGCTCAAATGGTCGCGATCTTGAAACTCGCGAACGAATATATGTTTCCGGTCACGGCCCGCGGCGGTGGCGTCGGCTACACGGGCGGGGCGGTTCCCATCGATGGCGGTATTGTCATCGGCACGGACCGGATGAATAAGATCATTGAGATCAACGTCGACGACCTTTACGCTATTTGCCAACCCGGAATAACGACATTTGAGCTGCAACAGGCCGTTGAGAAACAGGGTCTGATGTTCGCTCCCGATCCAGCGAGCTACAAGGACAGCTTTATCGGAGGCAACATAGCCGAAAACGCCGGTGGAATGCGGACGCCGAAATACGGTGTGACCAAGCATCATGTCCTCGGACTTGAGGTCGTGACCGCGATCGGTGAAGTCATTCGTACCGGCGGCAAGACGGTCAAGAATGTCGTCGGATTCGATCTGACTGGTTTGATGTGCGGATCTGAGGGAATGCTTGGCATTATTACAGAGGCGACGGTCAAATTGCTCCCGGTGCCCGAGGCGACATCGACCGTGCGGGCAAATTTCCACTCAATGGAAGCCGCGTGCAAGGTGCTTACAAAGTTCACGCCCGAGGGTTTGCTTCCAATGGCGATGGAGGTAATTGACAAATTTTGCGTCGCCGCCGTCGAAGAGAATTTTGCGTTCGGGTTGTCAAAAGATGCCGAGGCAATTCTGCTCGTAGCCGTCGACGGTTCAAAGGAAGAGGTTCAAAAGAACGCCGAAACTATCGAACGGATCATCGGCGAAAATGGCGGTTTCGACATTCAGCGTGCGAGATCGAAGGACGAGGAAGCCAAACTCTGGGAAGTCCGTCGTGCGATCTCGCCCAGCCTTATGAAATACGGCACGCTCAAGATCAATGAGGACGTGGTCGTCCCGCGTTCCAAGGTGCCCGAGCTTGTAGCAAAGATCGAACAGATAGGCAAAAAACACAACGTATTTGTCGCCAATTTCGGCCACGCCGGTGACGGCAATATTCACGTCAATTTTGTCGTCGATCGTGATAACCCCGACGAGATCGCTCGTGCCCGCAAATGTGTAGCAGAGACATTTGCACTCTCGGTCGAACTTGGCGGGACCATTTCCGGCGAACACGGCATCGGTTATGTAAAATCCGCGTATTTGGACTATGCTCTTGATAAATCCACGATCGATATCCTGAAAGGGATCAAGAAGGTCTTCGACCCGAACGGTATTTTGAATCCTGGAAAAATGTTCATTTGATCGACACCAAATATGAAAATAAGGCCATTTCCGCACGTGTTACTCTCGATTGCCGCGATAGCTTTTTTTAGCGGTCATCTTTTGGCCCAAAAGAAGACGATCGTTCTCGTCCGCCACGCGGAAAAAAGTGCGATTGGATCGCCGGCCGACATGGCTAAGGGTGACTTCGAACTTACTCCCGAAGGACGGGAACGAGCAGAGCGTTTCGCACGGGCGGTCAAAAAATACCGGCCGCAGGAGATATTTGCGACCGACTACAAACGAACCCGCCAGACCGCGGAACCGATCGCGAAGCTACGCAAGAAAGAAGTGCAAACGTATGACCCGGCAAAACAGCCGGACCTTGCTGAAAAGATCCTGAAAAGCAAGACCGAACGATTCGTGATCGTTGGCCACAGCAACACGACCCCTGCACTCGCCAATTTGTTGATGAAAAAAGATGTGTTCAAACAATTGCCCGACCCTGAGTATGGCGTTTATTGGGTGATCCGGTTCAAGAAAGGCGTCGTGAAAAGAGTCGAAGTCTACACATATTAGGTCGTTCCGCGGATGAAATTTCTTAGCGCCTCGATCTTGCTCGCCGCTGCTTTTATGGGTTCTGCACAGCACCCTGTTCAGAAACAGCGGTCGGTAACCTGGAAGATCGATAGCCTCAAAAGAATTGGCGGTTATCCGGTCGACGTGATCGGTGACCCCAAAATTGTTAGTTCTGACAAGGGGAACGCTCTTCTCTTTGATGGCGTGGATGACGGTATCTTTATCCGCAACGATCCGATCGCCGGCGCAGATCAGTTTACGATCGAGGCTTGGTTTCGTCCGGACGCAGGCGGCGGCAGCGAACAGCGTTGGCTGCATATCGAGGATACGGAAAACACCGAAACCCGGACGTTGCTGGAGATCAGACTTGCCGGCAACGAATGGTTTCTCGACACGTTTATCAAATCCGGCGACAATCGATCGCCGCTCTTCGCAGAGAATTTCAAACATCCGGTCGGGAAATGGTTCCACGTCGCGCTCGTTTACGATGGTGGTGAAATGCATCACTACGTCGACGGCAAACTTGAGCTGTCCGGCAAAGTAAAGGCTAGGCCGTTCGGCAAAGGCCTCACCTCGATCGGCGTTCGCCAAAACAAGGTATATTGGTTCAAAGGGGCGGTCTCAAAGGCAAGATTTACCAATAGGGCACTTTCACCGGATCAATTTATGAAATAGACACCTATGAGGTCTTGAATTTTGTGAAAGGAATTTTCCCTGCTAGTGCATCGATCAAAAAGCCAGTTACACCACCGTTAACGATCCACGTTTCGATGCCATCGCGCTGACAGATGATCGCGGCCTCGAGTTTTGAGTTCATGCCTCCGGTTCCGAGCCCCGAATCGCGTTCCTCGACAAGTGACCTCGCCTCATCGATGTCATTGATCTCGGCGACGAGCTGAGCCTCGGTATGAATGTGCGGATTTTTATCAAAAACGCCGTCAATGTCGCTCGCGAGAACCAGCAGATCGGCGCTGATCAATGTCGCGACCAAAGCCGACAGCTTGTCATTGTCACCCAGGAGGATCTCTTCGACCGAGGTTGTATCGTTTTCGTTGATGATAGGCAGGTAGCCATATTTGATCAGCTCGTTGATCGTGTTCAGCGTATTTTGCCGCGACGTTTCATTCTCAAAATCACGATACGTCATCAGACACTGGGCGGTAGGGATGCCAAAATCGCTAAACACCTCATTATAGATCCGCATCAAAAGCGGTTGGCCAATCGCGGCCATCGCTTGTTTTGATTCGACCGGCCTTCCTGTGTCTTTGATGTTTATGTACTGCTTAGCGGCAGCGATCGCACCGGACGAGACGAGAATGATGTCGTATTCTTCCCGAAGATCGAGGATTTGGCGGCCGATATCCTCGATCTTTCCACGTGAGATCAAATTTGTGCCGCTAGTGAGCGTCGACGTACCTATTTTTAGAACGAGTTTCTTTTTCATTAATAAATTGCTAGCTCAGGGACGCCGAGCGAAATTAACATGGATGAAGGAGATAAAAGGGATTTTCAAAAAATATTCTTTCGCCCTTTCCCATCTCCTTTATCCCCTTCATCCCTGTAAGAATATTGTCGTCCGTCCACATCCTATCTGAGGCTAACGTCTTACCTGTCCGCTACCGAAAACAAACCATTTATTCGTCACCAGATGCTCTGCCCCGAGCGGACCGCGAAAGTGCAGTTTTTGCGTCGATATCGCGATCTCGGCACCGAGGCCAAACTCTCCGCCGTCGGTAAATCGAACTGATGCATTGTGATAAACGGCGGCACAATCCACATCGTTCATAAACCGTTCTGCGGTTCCGCCGTTCTCGGTCACGATCGATGCAGAATGGCCGCCCGCATATTTGTTGATCTTTTCAATAGCCTGGGTTGAATTTTCGACAAGGCCGATCACGATCTTTGCCGCCAAAAACTCCTCGAACCAAATGCTTTCGTCGACGGGTTGTACGGATGGAGCGAATTCCCGAATTGCGACATCGCCGTAAACCTCGATATTCATCTTTCGGAACTCATCAATTAGGCGAGCGGCCTTCACTCCAATATCCGGCAAGGCTTTGTTTATCAATATCTTATCGAGAGCGTTACAAACACTCAGGCGCTGTTTTCCGTCCAAGGCGATCGCGAGAGCCATATCGAAATCGGCCTCGCTGTCGATATACAGAAAATTGTTTCCGCGTCCGCTGACGATGACGGGCGATTTTGAATTCTTAAGTACGTAATCGATCAGGCCCTCACCGCCACGCGGGATCACGAGGTCAAATTTCTCGCTATTACCGCTGATCAATTCTTGAGTTTCTTCACGGGAAATATCTAAATAGCGAACCATTTCCGGGTCCGCGTCATTTTCGACAAAAGCCTGTCGCCACAGATCCGCGAGAAAGAGATTTGTATTGCGGGCTTCCTTGCCGCCTTTAAGCAAAATGCGGTTTCCAGCCTTTAACGCAATGATCGCGGCTTCGATCTAAACATCCGGCCGGGCCTCGTAAATGATAAGGATCGTACCGAATGGGACTTGTCGATTTTCGATCCGCAATCCATCGGCCCGAGTGTGAGACGTGATCGGCTTTCCGGCAGGATCCTGAGATATGATCACGTTATTTACCGATGCGATCATCGAATCGACCTTAGTGCCGGTAACCTTTAGCCTGTCGAGAATGACGGAATCCCCGGGCGGACATGCTGCCACATCGAGCCGGTTTGCGGCGACAATACCTTCGCGATTCTCATCGAGAAGCCGGGCGAGGCTCGTCAAAATTTCACTTGTTAGGTTTCCGCTCATCTCAACCTCAAATTTTACATTATTAATCAGGGTAGCCATTGTACCTGGGCTATAATATGCTCAATGAACATCAATATTCCAAAAGGCCATCAAGCCGTCATGCCCTACCTCATGCTGGAAGATGCGGCAAAGTTTATCGAGTTTACCAAGAATGTCTTTGACGCCGAGCTCACTGAGCACAGTATGCGTGATGGGATCGTCGGACACTGTGAGATACAGATCGGCGGCGGAACGATCATGTTTTCAAACAGCCGCGGCGAATGGAAACCTGCGACCGCAAACATGTTCGTCTATGTCGAGAACGCAGACGAAACATACAAAAAAGCTGTTGAAAACGGTGCCGAAACCGTCATGCCGCCCGACGACCAGCCGTACGGCCGCAGCTGCGGTATCACCGATCCGTTCGGAAATGTCTGGTGGATAACCTCGATCACCGAATAGACGCAAAAGGAGCAATTAATGAGCGTACCTGACTATTACCAGCCGATAATGCCGTATCTCGTTGTCACAAATGCGGAAGAATTCATCGCGTTTATCAAATCTGTTTTTGCCGCGGAGGAAAGACTGATCGTTCGCCATCCGGATGAGTCGATAATGCATGCCGAGTTTAGCCTTAATGGCGGAACTATCCTTATGGGTCAGGCAAGTGAAGCCTGGCCGCCGTTTCCGGCGCCAATGTACTTGGTTACGGAAAGCGTCGATGAACTATATGAACTCGGCGTCGCTAACGGTGCGACTGGAAATCAGGAACCGGGAGAACGCGGTTATGGCCGCTCGGCGGGGTTTATCGATAAATGGGGAAATCAATGGTGGCTGAATTGGCCCGCACATGGATGATTTCTAGACACCAAGCCGCTTTTTGAGGCCGTCCTCGCCCCAGCCCATGATCACGTCGTGGTTCCACTGGAAAAACGGCCGTGCGATCGGTGCGAGAAAATTCATCCAGGCCTTGGTGGTCTTGACCCGCCAATCGTATTGAACTCTCGTCTTGTTGGGCCCCAGACTTTCAAATTGCCACAGGCCGTTGCCCTCGAGCTCGCCGTATGCCCGGGCTTCGATCAGTCTAAGTCTCTCGACGCGAGTTACTTCGCTGTCAAATTTGATCTCGTATGGCAGAGAGCTTTTCCAGACCGTGCTTCGAACCGAACCAACGCCGCTTTCATCACCGTCTTTTATTTTTTCGACGCTCAGTACACCTTTCCACCACTCGGGCCAGGTATCCGCGTCCTCGATCACACGCCAGACCCGCTCGATCGGGGCGTCAAATTGCCACCTCGTAATGAATTCGTATTCACTCATAAAAAAACGTCGAAAATGACAGATAGCATTTTCGACGGTCTTTATTCAAATGGATTCAAGGACGATCACTTTTTAATGACAGTTTTGGAAAAATAACCCTGTCGATGCGTTACCATGATCTTTTCCTTCAACAATTCCGGCTCGGTCAATTCGATCCGGATCTGTCGATAGGACCCATCACGCTTCTGGTCAGAGGGTTCGTAGGCAACCAGGTATTGAGATCGCATCTCTTCCTGAATCTGCTTGAACGCGTCACGAAGCTCACGTTCGTCCCGCGGAAAATAGGCCCGGCCGCCGGTCCGTTCGGAAACTTTGTTCAAAACGCCCTTATTCACACCGCTGTAAAAATTATCGCCGATCCCGATCGTGTAGATGATAGCTTCGGCCTTTAACGAAGCATTGACAGCGTCGTCGAGTTTCTTCCGACCTGAAGTGTTTTCTCCGTCAGTGATCAGAATGATCGCCCTTCGGGTCTTTTCCGGCGCCGGTCCAAGAACCTCGTCCGATGTCACCCAGATCGCGTCCCAGATCGCGGTCGATCCAGCCACCGATTGGTTATCTCCTGAAGCGGGTGGTGTCCCTGGTACACGGCCGCCATTGGTTACGACACCGCCACCGATATACCCCGACGGAGGTACGAACTGGACCCGTTCCACAGCACGACGTAATTTTGTGATGTTGTTCGTCATTCCCTGTTCGAGCGTTGACTCGCCCGTGAACGAAACCACCGAAACTTCATCCTTGGATGGCCGGACAACGGACTCGAGGAACGATATGGCTGCGGCTCGTTCTTCTGGAAGCGTTCTTTCCTGCGAAATACTCGTATCGATCAGGATCGCGAGGCTCAGCGGCAGGTCGACCTGTCGAGAGAATGACGTTATCTCCTGAGGTTGGCCATTTTCGAAAATGCGGACGTCAGATTGCTTGAGGGTGGTCAGCAATCGCCGATTTCGATCCTGAGCCGTAAAAAGTACGTTGACAACATCGCTATCGACTTTGATCACTTCATCGTCGACCGGGGTTGGCGTCGGAATCGGTCTCGACACGGGTTGTTGCTCAGCCAAAGCTCTGTCAAAACCGATAAGGCCCGCAGCCGCAAAAACAACCACCAAAGCCGACAAATAAAAATTACGCCTCGAAAACATTTAAATCTCTCCTAACCTATTACTTCAGGCTATCCTTAACCGCACGATAGCTCGATTTCGTGCGTATCCTGTAGTTCTTTGCGTTTTCCTTGTTCGCAAAGCGTACCTCTATTTTTCGACTTTTTCCGTCGTATTCCTGGTTGGCAGGACGGTAGGTAATTATGTACTGGGATCGCAATTCGTTCGAGATCTTGGTGAATGATTTCTCCAGGGTTAGGAGGTCTCCGGAAAAGAACGCGACGCCGCCTGTATCCTCACATAATCGGCTGAGGGACGAGTCGCCCTTGTCTTTAACCGTTCCGGCTTCGACCCCTGGAACCGTACCCAGAAAACCCGCCTTTGTTGATATCGCAAAAATAGTAGTTTCAGTCCGCTGAGCGATATCGATGGCGTCCGCCAGAACGGCGCGGCTAAATGTATCGTCGCCGTCTGTTATTAGCACTATCACGCGCCGCCCGGGAACACTTCGCAACTTTTCATCCGTGAATTTCCAAACAGCGTCGTAAAGTGACGTTTGCGAACCGACCTTTTTCACTTTGTCGATCGCCTTGTCGAGCAGATCAGATTTATCCGTAAAATCCTGGATCAGATTTATCTCATGATCAAACGTCATGAATGCAGCCCTGTCTTTGCGTAAACGCAACGCGGTAGCGATAAAGTTTTTTGCGACCTCTTTGGAAAAATTGAGTTGTCCAGCGGTCGACGGGGAAGTATCTAAAAGGACCCCTACATAAACCACAGGATTTGTTTTTTCGTCCGAAAAAAACGTGACATCCTGACGAACGCCATTTTCATAGACCTCAAAATCGCCGCGGGTCAAACCGCTGACCAGTGTCTTCTTTTTGTCGTCGGTCGTTACAGTTACGGGTAAACGCACCTCAAAAACCTTGGCCGCCCCGGTATCATCAATGGGAGGCGGCGTCGCGGTTGGCGTCGGATTTTGCGCGGCGACACCTGCGGTCATAAAGACCGTTACAAAAAAACCGGTAAGGGCAAGGGATCGATAAATTGCTTTCATAATCTGCGGCGTTGCCGGGACGGCGTGAATACGCTGTTTTCGATGCACACGGACAAAGGAATGTTGCCCGATTCAACCTCGAAGTATACCAAAACTGGCCCTTTCGTACACAGTCTTCCTGGATATTCGGCAACGCGGTTTTGCGTGTGGCCGGCCTTTGCGTAAAAATTATGGTTCAAACTCAATATGGATCCGAATATTTTTAGGGAATACGACATTCGTGGGATCGTCGGCCAACAATTAACAGATGAGACAGTTGCCGTCCTCGCAAAAGCGATCGGAACGTTTTTTGTTCGAAAAGGAGCAAAGCGCATCGCGATCGGATACGACGCCCGCGAGAGTTCGCCCCGTTATTGCCAAGCGCTGACCGACGGCTTTACTGCCTCGGGGTGTGACGTTGTCCAGATCGGCATGGTTCCTACTCCCGTCCTTTATCACACGGCGAACACCAAGGATGTCGACGGCGGCGTAATGATCACAGGCTCGCACAACCCGCCGGATCATAACGGTTTCAAGATCTGTCTTGGAAAGTCAACGCTGTTTGGCTCTCAGATAATCGAGATCCGGCAGATCGCTTTCGACGGGGAATTTGCGTCCGGAAGCGGGTCAGTCGAATACCTTGATGTCCTCGACGATTACTGTCTCGATATCATCTCGCGTATTTCAATGGGGAACCGCAAGATCAAGGCGGTCGTGGATGGGGGCAACGGAATGGGCGGCGTCACCGGAGTTCCCGTCTTTCGCAAACTTGGTGTCGATCTGGTCGAGCTTTTCACCGAGCCAGACTCTAATTTTCCTAACCATCACCCCGACCCGACAGTAACTGAAAATTTGCAGGATACGATCAGTTCTGTTCAGACGAGCGGGGCGGATCTCGGCATCGCGTTTGACGGCGATGGAGACCGGATAGGTGTCGTGGATGAAAACGGCCGAATAATCTGGGGCGACGAGCTAATGATTCTCCTGTCCCGCTCGATCCTGGCGACGAATCCGGGAGCGACGATCATTGCCGAGGTTAAATGTTCGCAGAACCTTTTTGACGATATCGCGGCGCATGGCGGCGTACCCATCATGTGGAAAGCGGGACACTCGCTCATCAAGGCAAAGATGAAAGAAACCGGTGCGGCCCTTGCCGGCGAGATGAGCGGCCATATTTTTTTTGCCGACCGCTTTTATGGATTTGATGACGCGACGTATGCAGGTGCACGCGTGATCGAGATACTGTCGAAAACAGACCTGCCGCTTTCCGCTCTTCTTGCCGATCTTCCGAAAACGTTCTCGACGCCGGAACTGCGAGTGGATTGTTCTGACGACACAAAATTTGACGTGGTCGCAAAGGTCGTCGAATACTTTTCACGCGACCGAAAAGTGATTGCCATCGACGGTGCCCGCATACTCTTCGAACACGGCTGGGGCCTGGTTCGCGCCTCGAATACCGGGGCAATACTCGTATTGCGATTTGAAGCAGATTCCGACGAGCATCTGACCGAGATCCGCGAGATCGTCGAGACAAAGGTTGCCGAGATTGTCGCAGCGGTTTGAGCCCGGAGTCAGTACTTTCATGAATCAAGGCGGATCTACGGATCAGTTTTCTCCGGCGACTGATTCTACTGCCCCGTTGCCAGGATCAAGTAAGTCTCGGCCAGCCGTTTCAGCATCATTCTTTGATCGCCACCGATAGACCCTCCACGCAACAAACGCAACTACGACACCGACGCCTAAAAGGATCGTCCCGCTGCGGCCGACCCATTTGATAAGCAGCGGCAGGCTCTGGCCAAAAACATAACCGAGCGAGGTGATAACGATCGACCACACAACTGCGCCGGTCACGTTGTAAAACAGGAATGTTCGCCATCGCATATTCGACGCCCCGGCGAGCAGTGCGGCGAAGACTCGAAGGCCCGTAATGAAACGCGCCACAAATATCGTCTTGTTGCCGTGGCTCTTAAAATACCGTTCCAAGTAAGCAAACCGCTCCGGCGTTAGAAAGATAAACCGCCCGACCCGCAGGATGGCTTTGCGGCCAAAATGATGCCCCACCGCAAATCCGATATTGTCGCCGATCACAGCTCCCACACAGGCAACTAACATCACCAACGCGATATTAAATTCCCGTGTCGCTGAAAAATAACCCGCGATCAGCAATATCGTCTCGCCCGGAATCGGTAAACCGGCGTTTTCCAACATCACGCCAAAGAATACAGCCCAGTAACCGTACATCAGCATGCATCGCTCGATCTGCTGCAAAACAAAGTCGCCGTATTCCTCGGCCAGAAACGATAAATAATTGAAATTACGGTAAACGACAAAACCCGCGAACGCGGCAACACAGACCGCTGCCGCAATGAAAACATTTTTGCGAATACTAGGCTTTATCATCGGAACCGAAGGAAATAAGGATCAACTCTCGTTCACCTTCAGCACTGCCAGGAATGCCTCTTGAGGGATCTCGACGCGGCCTACTTTTTTCATTCGCTTTTTGCCTTCTTTTTGTTTTTCGAGCAGTTTGCGTTTGCGTGAGATGTCGCCGCCGTAGCATTTGGCGATGACGTTTTTGCCCATTGCTTTGACGGTTTCGCGGGCGATGACCTTGCTGCCGATGGCGGCCTGGATGGCGACTTCGAACATCTGGCGGGGGATCAGTTCCTTCATTTTTGCGGTAAGGAGACGGCCCTTTGCGGTTGCGGTATCCGAGTGGAGAATGAGTGAGAGGGCGTCGACCGGCTCGCCCGAAACGAGGACGTCGAGCTTGACCAGCTTGCTCTCCTGATAGCCGGACATATGGTAATCGAGTGACGCATAGCCCTTTGACACCGATTTCAGGCGGTCGTAAAAATCGAGAACGATCTCGTTCAGCGGCAGTTCATAAACGAGCATCACGCGATCGGTCGTCACGTATTCAAACTTTTTCTGGACGCCGCGTTTTTCGTCCAGCAGAGGCAGAATGCCCCCGAGAAACGTATCGTTCGTCAGTATCGTGGCCTCGATAAACGGCTCCTCGATCTTCGAGATTCGGCCCGTGTCCGGCATTTTCGAGGGCGAATCGATCTCCGCAACTACACCGTCCGTCGTCGTCACACGGTAACGTACGCCCGGTGCGGTCGTGATTAGCTCAAGGTTAAATTCACGCTCCAGCCGCTCCTGGATGATCTCCATGTGGAGCAGGCCGAGAAAGCCGCAGCGAAATCCGAAACCGAGTGCGGTCGACGATTCGGGTTCAAAGAAGAACGAAGCATCATTGAGCCGCAGCTTTTCCATTGCGTCACGCAGATCCTCGTATTGGGCCGAATCGATCGGGTAGAGCCCCGCAAAAACCATGGGCTTGACTTCCTGAAAGCCCGGCAGAGCCTCCGTCACCGGACGTGCCGCGTCGGTGATCGT